>JAUNJW010000028.1:10751-12346 GCA_030533035.1 Erysipelotrichaceae bacterium | reverse complement strand
GTCATGGACTTCTCTCTTCCAGTTCCAGACCAGCCCGAAATCACCGCAGATAATCAGAGTGTCTTTCTCTGTCATCTGATCGGTTACCTCGTTCTCCAGAAGCTTCCGGATATCAATGCTGCCATGTGTATCGCCGGTTACGTAAATCATCTTTATCTTATGAACAGGTTCTGTTCTTCTTTCCCAATGTTATTTTTTCTGTTCCGCCAGCCACTTTCTGTGCGATGTCAGGCGGGTGACAAACTGGAATCTCTCTTCGCCCGGGAAGCAGATCAGGCCTCCCTTGCCGTCCGCGAGTGCAACGATGTCTTCCGCGTCTTCCATGAAGTCCCTGGCAGTCGGTTTGATGACAACTTTGAAGGTAATGATATAAATAGGAATCCTGTATTCTCTTTTGTCAGATTTGATCTGCGGCTCTATATGAGGCAGGGCCATGGCAATGTCCACTTCGTCCTGGCGGTCATAAAGCTGATAAAAAGGAATGAAGACAAAGGAACATTCATCCTGCAGCTTTTCTTTGACTGTCGCTTCGGCGAGGTGTCTGGACAGAAAGCCGGAGGCGAAGCCTTCGCCGCAGCAGATTGCAATCCGTAACATACTGTTCACCTCTTTCGTTACCTCTTACATTGTATCTTCTTTTTTTCTTCTTTAACAGTTTGAGAGTGGAGGCTGATGTGTGGCGGCGGGCAGTGTTTCAAATATAATTAAGAAAGAAACGGAGGACAGAAGTATGTACAGAATGCCGGAAACACCTGAGATGGCAAACAGTGAGATTTACAATCCGGAAAACCTGGAAGCCGGTATTTCGCAATTAAGCGGAAAGACATTCGCGGCCCTTGGCTCATCGATCACGTTCGGATACGGTTCAAAGGAGATTGCTTTTCCGGAAATGATTGCCAGAACAGACAGCTGCCGTTTCATCAAGCAGGCAATCAGCGGCATGACGCTGGCATATGATCCTTTGCGGCCTGAAACACATCCGGAAGGCAGCTATGTCCGCCAGCTGCTCGACAGAATAGACCCGTCGGAAAAGATCGACGGCTTTGTTGTCCAGCTTTCCACCAACGACGCCCAGAAGGGGATCCGGACCGGCGTGATTTCAGATTCTTTTGATTCAAAGGACCAGGATCCTTCCACGATCACGGGCGCCATGGAATTCATCCTGGCTTACATAAGGGAAACATGGAACTGTCCGGTGGTCTTCTATATTAATGCTTATCTTGACCGGCCTTATATCGAGCATTTTGCGGCCATGCATCCGGAATTCCCGGTAGACGTGGATAAAGCCTGCCATGATCTGCTTGATAATTATGAAGAAATGATCAGGATTCTTTACATGCTTCAGGAAAAATGGCATTTTGAGATCGCCGACCTCTGGAATTCAGATGAGATCAGAAACGTGTCCTTTGAAGAAAAAGATCTGCTTATGAATGATGTCATCCATCCCAGAAAAGCCGGCTATCTGTTCTGGTATGTGCCGCAGATCAGAAAGAGTCTGATTCAGGCGCTGAACAGATAAAAACTTCAGGGGAGGGAATATGTGTGAAATACTGAAACTGTACCACGCCGGGTGTGAGGAGATACCCGTGGCGGAT
>JAUNJW010000028.1:0-10741 GCA_030533035.1 Erysipelotrichaceae bacterium | reverse complement strand
TGATCCAGGCGCTGAACAATAAAAAACAAGGGGAGGGAATATGGGTGAAATACTGAAACTCTATCACGCCGGGTTTGAGGAGATACCCGCACCGTCAGTGCACTTCGGCAGGAAGAACGCCGATTTCGGCCAGGGCTTTTACACGACTGCCCAGGCGGAGTTCGCAAAACGCTGGGCAAGAATCAGGAAGGGACAGGATACGGTTCTGAATATATATGAACTTGACCTGGAAGGCCTGAATGTGCACCGCTTTGCGCGGGATGAAAACTGGTTCGGATATATTTACGCCAACCGCAGTCATCAGCCGGATACGCTGAAAGAGGCCGACGTCATCATCGGGCCGATTGCCAATGACACCATCTATGACACATTCGGAATCATCACCAGCGGCTTTTTGACGCCGCCCCAGGCGATGAAGCTGCTGATGGCGGGACCGGCCTATGAGCAGATTGTCATCAAAACTGAAAAAGCGGCAGGGCAGCTTCACTTTGCGGGTTCTGAAATACTTGATCCACAGGACGTGCAGCGCTACCGGCAGACGGTGGCGGCCGAAGAAGCGGAGTATCAGAAAACTCTCGCTGAACTTCTCGATACAATCTGATTTAAAACGGACCGGAGGATAAAGAGCATTTTCTGACTATGGGAAGATGTTCTTTTTTCTTTAAGATCATTAAAATTGAGCTCCGTACCGCTCAGAATTCAGAATGGTTTTGTGTATCGTCCGTTATTTTTGGCTATAATGAAATCAATCACGGGAGGGATATTATGTCAGAAAGACCACACTCCAGAAAGAGAAATGACTCCGGCAAAAGCGCGGAAGCGGTGAAGCACGGCCAGGGACTGGGCAGGGAAAAACCGTCCGGCAACAGCGGCCGCGGACAGCACGCACAGGCCTCCGGTCTGTTCGGCTCCGGCCGTTCAGATGCTTTTGACCTGGACGACGTCATGAAAATCCTGCGGGCTTCCGGATCCCAGTCAGGCACCAGGGCCGGCGGCAGCGGATTTGACATCAGCGATCTGCTGAACGGTCTGCAGTCAAGCAGCACACAGGTAACAAACAATAATAATATTGATATCACGGACCTGCTGAACCTGCTGCAGAGCCAGGCGGCCAGCTCAAACACCAACATCACGAACAATCATAATATTTCGATGAATGACCTGCTGAACGCGCTGAACAATTCAAATAATTACGCTCACAGCTCCCAGCAGGGATACACACATTCACAGCCGTCTGTTTCCCATGCGCAGCAGACCCAGCTGCCGAAACCCCAGCAGCCCAAGCCGCAGAGCAGTATTCCGCTGAATTCAAACAGCGGCAAAAAGAAGGGCGGCGGCAGCGGCTTTCTGTTCCTGCTGATCATCCTGCTGGTACTGTTCTTTGTCTTCGGCAGAGGCGGCTGCTCAGGCGGCGGTTCGTCAACAATCAACACGAACACAAATACCAATACAAACACGAATACGAATACCGGCGGCAGCGCATCCGCTGCCAGCGGATACAATTTCGGTTCAGCCATCACAAACAATGTTTCCTATGTGGACGCTTCCGCCAATACGGTCAACACCCAGGTCGCCTCCGGCGCCAGGAAGAAGTACACATCCCTGCTCGGCAACGGCCAGGACCAGGTCACAATGCTTGTCTACATGTGCGGCACCGACCTTGAATCCAAATACGGAATGGCCACTTCGGACCTGATGGAAATGGTATCAGCCACCCATTCCGACAAGATCAACATCATCGTTGAGACCGGCGGCACGAAGACATGGCGGAACAACGCTGTCACAGCCGGCACCAACCAGTACTGGCGGGTTGTCGACAACGGTCTTGAACCTCTGGAAAACAATATTGGCAAAAAGGCAATGACAGACGCCGGCACACTGGCGGAATTCATCCGCTGGGGCGCTGCCAATTATCCGGCCAACCGCTATATCCTGGTCTTCTGGGATCATGGCGGAGGATCCGTTACCGGCTATGGCTATGATGAACTGTATCCCAACAGTTCCATGCCTGTGGACAGGATCGCCCAGGCCCTGGAAGCCGGCGGCATCAAGTTCGACATCATCGGCTTTGACGCCTGCCTGATGGGCAACATGGAAACCGCGGTCGCGGTGGAACCTTATGCCGACTATCTGCTTGCTTCGGAAGAAACCGAACCCGGCACCGGCTGGTATTACACAGACTGGCTGACAAAATTCGCTTCCAACAGCTCAATGTCCTCGCTGGACATCGGCCAGAATGTCATCGATGACTTCTGCACAAAGAGACAGCAGGGCGCCACAAGTGCCGACAAGAACACACTCTCACTGATCGACCTGGCGGAATTCAAGGCCACAGTCCCGTCCGCTCTGAGCGCATTCGCGAAGAAGATCAACAGTGACCTGACAACCAGCAGCTACCAGAATGTGGCTGACGCCAGAAGCGTCACAAGAGAATTTGCCCAGTCCAACAGACTGGACCAGATTGACCTGATCCACTTCTGCTCAACCCTGGGAACCAGTGAGGCCAAGGCGCTGATCAACGCGCTGCAGTCCTGCATCAAGTACAACCGCACCAAGAACATCACCAATGCCTACGGCGTATCGATCTATTTCCCGTACCGCCAGACAAGAATGGTGAATTCTATTCTCAATATCTATAACAACATCGGTTTCGACCAGGATTATGCCAAGGCGGTCAGAAGCTTCGCTTCCCTTGAAGCCTCCGGCCAGATCGCTTCCTCGAGCACATCCAACTCCCTGCTGAACCTGCTGGGCGGGGGCCAGGTAAACAACGGCACCTCCTACCAGCAGCTGGATCTGTCCTCACTGCTGGGCGGCGGCGGTTCCTCTTCGAACCTGCTCAACCAGCTGCTCGGCGGCTCCGGCACTTATGACAGCAGTGTTGTTGATCTGTTCTCCGCTCTTTACGGCAGAGCCCACGTTGACACCGAAGACCTCGTTCTGAGCGACAAGAACGGCGCCCAGGTTCTCTCACTGAGCAATGACGAATGGTCCATTATCCAGGATGTGAAGCTGAATGTCTGGGTTGATGACGGCCAGGGCTATATCGAGCTTGGCGCCGACAACATCTTCGAATTTGATGATGACGGCGATCTGCTCATTGACTATGACGGCATGTGGCTCACTGTCAACGACCAGCTGGTTCCTTACTATCTGCTGAGCAGTGAATTCGCATCTGACACGGATTATGTCATCAGGGGATACATCCCGGCGCTCCTCAACGATGAAGACGTCCATCTGCTGGTGGAATTCTCGGATGAGAATGAAGCCGGAAAGATTATCGGGGCGGAAAAGCAGTATGAGTTTGACACAGACGGCAAACTGCTGCCGATCCTCGAAGGCGACACAATCAGATTCACCTGCGACTATTATTCCTATGACGCCAGCTTCGATGACGGCTATCTGTTCGGAGACGCGATCACAGTTGAAACAGACGCCAACGGTGAACCGGTTCTTGAAATCGCCGACGCTCATGTCAGCGCTGACAATATCCTCTTCGGATATGAGCTCTGCGATATCTACGGAAACACTCTCTACACACCGTTCGTAAAATATTGATTTCTGAGTCCTGAAGGGCAGACCGCCGGTGAGCGGTCTGTCTTTTTTTATGAAAAATGAAAGGAAACTGAAAATAGTTGAAGTTTTTTCTTAGTTTTCAATTTGGATGGTTTAATGTTTGGCAAATTAAAGCTCTAAAAACATTGTTTTTTCGGTTTGATGGTCTATAATACAAAACATCACAAGCGAAAGGAGGACGGATATGGTTTATACAGACAAGCTTGTCAGAAAAATCATCCTGCCTCTCGAAGTGCGTGATTTTTATGCGGCAGTGACTGCGCTTTTCATGGAGTAGAAGACGGAATCAACAGACTGGTCCGTTTTTTTGATTAGTGCCTGCCGGCAAGCATAAAACTCAGGTGAGGAATGGAGGGAAAACATGAAGAAACTTCTTACCACTGCTTTATCTGTTCTGACTGCGCTGTCCCTGACAGCCTGCAGCAGCAGTACACCTGCTTCCACTGACACAGACAACACTGACAGTGAAGCAGCCGCTACAAACGGCAAGATCGGCGTCATCCTCGTCGGCGACGAGAACGAAGGCTACACAGCTGCTCACATGGAAGGCATCAAGAAGGCAGCTGAAAATCTCGGCATTTCTTCCGATGACATCATGTGGAAATACATGATCGAAGAAAACCAGGCATGCGCAGACGCTGCTGAAGATCTCGTTGACCAGGGCGCAACACTTGTTGTTTCCAACTCCTACGGCCATCAGACATACATGCAGCAGGTTGCCGCAAATTATCCGGATGTCACATTCATTTCCATGACAGGTGACACAGCAGCCGGCTCCGGTCTCAAGAACTTCAAGAACGCATTCAACCAGACATACCAGTCCCGTTATGTTTCCGGCGTTGTCGGCGGCATGAAGCTCGCTGAACTCCTGGAAAACGGCGAAGTATCCCCTGAAGCTACACCGGACGCATACACAGCTGACGGCGACATCAAGATCGGTTATGTCGGCGCATTCCCTTATGCAGAAGTTGTTTCCGGCTTCACAGCATTCTATCTCGGCGTCAAGAGCATCGTTCCGAATGTTCATATGATCGTTGAATACACAAGCTCCTGGGCAAATCAGGTCGCTGAAGGCACAACAGCTGAAAAGCTGATCGCTGACGGCTGCGTCATTATCTCCCAGCACGCTGACACAACAGGCGCTCCTTCCGCAATCCAGGCAGCCAACGAATCCGGCAAGCCGGTTTACTCCATCGGCTACAATGTCTCCATGCTCGAAGTTGCCCCGAAGGCTGCTCTGACATCCGCTTCCAATGACTGGTCTGTTTACTACACATATGCATTCCAGCAGTGGCTTGACGGCAAGGCTATGGACATTGTCACTGACTGGTCCGAAGGCTATGAAACAGGCGCTGTCAACGTTACAGCTCTCGGTGACTCCTGCGCTGCTGGCACAGACGCAAAGGTCGCTGAAGTTGAAGCTGCCATCAAGAACGGCACACTCAACGTATTCGACACAACAACATTCACAGTCGGCGGTGAAGCCATGACTGAAGAAACAGGCTGCGATCTCGACTTCGACGGCACAGCTGACATCTTCCCGGTCAAGGACGGCGTCTTCTATGAATCCAATACAAAGGACGGCTTCCGTTCCGCTCCTTACTTCGGATTCATCATCGACGGCATCGAATCCAACTACAACGGCTGATTTCAGCTGCTGACAGAGTAAAGAAACTCAGAATCGACAAGGGAAACCGTATCTGATGCGGCTTCCCTTGTATCGTTGTTAAGGAGGTGGACAAAATGGATGACAGATCGGCAGTCCGTATGGAAAATGTGACCAAGCGGTTCGGCAGCGTCGTTGCCAATGATCACGTCAGCATGAATATCAACTACGGGGAGATTCTTTCGATTCTCGGTGAAAACGGATCCGGAAAGACAACTCTTATGAATATGCTGGCAGGCATTTATTATCCCGATGAAGGATACTTCTATGTCAACGGCAGCGAAGTGACGATCAAAAGCCCGCACGATGCCTTTGAGCTGGGAATCGGCATGATTCACCAGCATTTCAAGCTGATTGATGTGTTCACGGCGGCGGAGAATATTATCCTCGGCATCGAAGGCTCACGTACCTATGACCTGAAGGAAGTCAACCGCAGGGTCAGGGAAATCGCCGACCAGTACGGCTTTGACATTGATCCCGAGCAGAAGGTCTATGAAATGAGCGTCGCACAGAAGCAGACTCTTGAAATCGTCAAGATTCTTTACAGGGGCGCGAATATCCTGATCCTCGATGAGCCGACAGCGGTTCTGACCCCGCAGGAAACAGAGAAACTGTTCAAAATCCTGCGCGCCATGAGAAGCGACGGCAAGGCAATCGTGCTGATTACCCACAAGCTCAATGAAGTGCTTGAACTTTCCGACCGTGTCACCATTCTGCGCAAGGGCCAGTACATCACCACAATCCCGACACCCGTCGCCACCGAGCAGATCCTGACGGAAGCGATGGTCGGCGAAAAAGTGACGCTGGACATTGACAGGCCGCTGCCGGTCAATCCCCAGAAGCGCCTGGAAATCAGAAACCTCACTGTTTACAACGAAGAACGGGTCAAGGCTCTTGAGGACGTTTCCTTCGATGTCTACAGCGGTGAAATTCTCGGCATCGCCGGTATTTCAGGCTGCGGACAGAAAGAACTGCTGGAAGCCATTGCCGGTCTTCAGCATATCGAAGAGGGCGGAAAAGTCATCTACACTGACCCGGAAGGAAATGAAAAGGACCTGGCCGGCATCTCCGTCCGTGAGATCCGCAACCTCGGCATCCATCTGTCCTTTGTCCCGGAAGACAGACTCGGCATGGGCCTTGTCGCTTCCATGGGCATGACAGAAAACATGATGTTAAAGGAATATGACAGGGGCCGCTCACCGTTCCTTGACAGGACTTCATCCCTGAAAATCGCCGATGAAATCCAGAAGGAGCTTGACGTCATCACACCGTCTCTCGACACCCCGGTCAGAAAGCTGTCCGGCGGCAACGTCCAGAAGGTCCTGGTCGGCCGTGAAATCGCGGCGGAACCGACAATCCTGATGACAGCCTACGCGGTCAGAGGTCTTGATATTTCCAAGTCCTATACGATTTACAACCTGCTGACGGAGCAGAAGAAAAAAGGCGTCGCCGTCATTTATGTCGGCGAGGACCTCGACGTTCTTCTGGCCCTGGCGGACAGAATCCTTGTTTTATGCGGCGGCAGGCAGAATGGCATTCTCGATGCCCGCAGCGTCACCAAGGAAGAAGTCGGCCGCAGGATGACAAACATTGTGAGTGAGGAGGCAGCGGCATGAGAAACAAATATGACAAACCGCATGACAGGGTCAAAGAGCCTCTGATCCACCTGGTCCGCCGGGTGGACATTCCCGCCTCCAAGGCATGGACGATCCGCATTGTCTGCGTCCTGCTGGGTATGCTGGTCTGCGCCCTGTTTATCATGAGCATCACTTCACTCAATCCTGTATCCGTCTATGCCTCCATGTTCTCAGGCGCCTTCGGCACCGGCAGAAGAATCTGGCAGACACTCAAGGATATGGCAATCCTGTTATGCATCGGCATCGGCCTGGCGCCGGCGTTCAAGCTGCGCTTCTGGAATGTCGGTGCGGAAGGACAGGTTCTGATCGGCGGCCTCGTATCAGCTGCCTGGATGATCACGATGGGAAACAAGATTCCCAACGTCCTGCTGCTGCTTCTGATGGCGCTGTCCGCCATGCTGGCAAGCGCGGTCTGGGGTCTGATCCCTGCTTACTTCAAATCAAAGTACAGAACCAATGAAACGCTGTTCACCCTGATGATGAACTATGTCGCATTGATGCTCGTTGAATTCTTCGTTGACGTCTGGGACAAGAAACAGTCCCATTCCGTCGGTATCATCAACGGCGACACCCAGGCCGGCTGGATGCCTTCGCTGTTCGGCCAGCAGTTCGCGCCGGCTGTCCTGATCGTCGCGGCACTGACCATCGGCATGTATTTCTATCTGAAAAACTCCAAGCAGGGTTTTGAGATCACCGTTGCCGGTGAAAGTGAGAATACCGCCAGATACGCCGGTATCTCCGTCCCGAAGGTCATTATGAGAACGATGGCGATCTCAGCCGCAATCTGCGGCCTTGCCGGTTTCCTGGAAGTCTCCTGTGTTTCCCACACGATTTCTTCCCTGACCGCCGGCGGCAGGGGCTTTACGGCAATCATCGTCGCCTGGCTCGGCAAGTTCAATCCGTTCGCGATGACCCTGATCACAGGAATTCTTTCCTTCCTGTCCAGGGGCGCCAACCAGATCGCTTCCGACTTCAACTTCAACACATACGCTTCCAGCATCCTGACTGGCATTATCCTGTTCTTCATCCTGGCAAGCGAGTTCTTCATCAACTATGAGCTGGTATTCCGCTCACGCAGGGGAAAGGAGAAGGCTGAGTGATATGACACTGACATCAATTCTGGCCTGGCTCAATGCCGCGGTCACATTCGGTACAATCATCATGCTCGGCTCTGTCGGTGAAATCCTGACAGAAAAGAGCGGCAACCTGAACCTCGGCGTGCCCGGTATCATGTACCTTGGCGCGATCGGTGCCCTGGCCGGCGCATTCTTCTATGAAAACGGCAATCCCGCTCCCAGCCCGGTGATCAGTCTTATCATCTCCCTGGCATGCGCATTGCTGGCGTCCGGTTTCGGCGGATTATTATACTGCTTCATGACAGTCACGCTCAGGACAAACCAGAACGTGACCGGTCTGACCCTGACAATCTTCGGCTCCGGCGTCGCCAACTTCTTCGGCGGCTCGCTGGTCAAGCTGAGCGGCGGCGTCGGCCAGATTTCCGTCGCGGCGGCATCCTCCGCCTACAGGGCCCAGATCCCGGTGCTTTCCACAAAGCTGGGAATCTTCAGCACCATCTTCTTCAACTACGGTTTCCTGACATATGCGGCAATCCTGATTGCCCTGGGCGCAGGGTTCTTCCTGAACCGGACAAGGGCAGGCCTGAATCTCAGGGCTGTCGGTGAAAATCCGGCAACGGCAGATGCGGCCGGCATCAATGTCACAAAGTACAAGTATCTTGCTACAACAATCGGCGCCATGATCGAGGGTCTTGGCGGCGTCTACTATGTCATGGACTATATCAAGGGCACATGGGATACCGGCGGCGGTATTGAAGCCCTCGGCTGGCTGGCGGTCGCGCTGGTTATCTTCACCAGCTGGAAGCCGGTTTCGGCGATCTGGGGATCCTTCGTCTTCGGCATCTGCTACTGGGTCTATCTGTATATTCCCAATAACATTTCCGCGGTTCTCGCGAAAATCTGCGGCAACGCCAATCCTTCCCATATGCAGAATCTCTACAGAATGATTCCGTATCTGGTCACAATCATTATTCTTATTCTCGTTTCAAAACGGAAACGGCGGGAGAACCAGAATCCGGCCTCGCTCGGAATCTCGTATTTCCGTGAAGAACGGTGATGACAAAGCAGGAGACTTCCTGCTTTTTTCATGCCCTGGTTAAACGCGCGTGATACAATAAAAACAGAAGACGGCCCGGCGGGGATTCCCGCTGCGGCACAGAAAGAGAGAATGAATAATGGCGGTACTGAATTATCTGCACCAGTTTAATTTTGTCTCGGTTGTTTTCCGGCTGGTGCTGGCGATGGCTGCCTGCGGCACCATCGGCTACGGCCGGACGAAACGGTCAAAGACAGCCGGGTTCCGGACCTACATGTTAACCGGAATCGGCGCGGCGATGTCGATTATGCTTGCCCTGTATGACTATCAGATGATGAACACCCTCTGGGCGGATACGGTCAGCACAGTCGGCCTGAAATTTGACGCCTCCAGATTCTCGGCGGCTGTCATCGGCGGCATCGGCTTTATCGCGGCGGGTTCCATCATTTCCACAGCGCACCATCAGGTCAAGGGACTGACCACTGCCACCGGTCTGTTCGCCTCCGTCTGCATGGGCTTTGCCTGCGGCGCCGGCTACTATGAATGTGTCATCCTTTCCTGTATTCTGATTGTCCTGGCCCTGAATGTGATGCAGCCGCTGGAAAGAAAATACAAGCGGCGGTGGCGCAATATCACCCTGTTTGTCGAGTTTGAAGATCTCCGCAACATTGACGATATAACGAAAGTCATCAAAAACAACGGCGCCACGGTCCAGGAAATTGAGATCGAACAGCTGGAGCGAAAAGGCGACGTCCTGCCTTCGGCAATTCTCAACCTCCGCCTCGGCACTGAGAACCCTTCACATTCAGACATGATGTCATCCATTGCCGAACTCGACTGTGTCAATTCCATTGAAGAGCTGATTTCATAGGAGGAAAGTATGCTTAGTATATTCGATCCGATCCGCGGCATTGATTTCGTGTCGCTGCTGATTAAACTTCTGACTGCTTTCGCCTTTGGAACAGTCATCGGCCTGGAAAGGTCCTACCGCAATAAACCCGCCGGATTCAGAACCCATATCCTGGTTGTGCTCGGCGGCACCATCGCAGCTTTGACGGGCATCTATCTCTATGTCGGACTCCAGCTGCCCACCGACGTGTCAAGAATCGCCGCCGGTGTTGTGACCGGCCTCGGTTTCATCGGCGCCGGCACGATTGTCGTCACGAAGAAAAGCAAGGTCAAGGGACTGACCACCGCCGCCGGCTTATGGACTTCCGGCCTGATCGGCCTGGCTGTCGGTTCCGGCTTCTTTGAAGGCGCCATCCTCGGCACCGCCATGATCATCCTGGTGGAAACCTATCTTGAAAGCCTCCGTGAAAAAATCCGGGTTGCCCCTGAATTCGCGATCGCCCTGAGCTATTACCGCCGCAACGATCTTGACGAGGTGCTCAGATACTGCAAGGACAATGACATTGCCATCACCAACCTCAAGGTGACCGGTACAAGAAATGATAAGGCTGCGATGTATTCGGCTCTGCTGACCCTGAAAACCCAGGGCGGCAAGGAAATGCAGGACGAGGCGGTCACAGCCATCAACAGCATGGCGGGCATTATTTCCGCTGAACTGATCTGACTGTTTTGCTGCCCGGAAATGGGCAGCTTTTCATTTCCAAAGGAAAGGGAGGAAGACGATGCAGGAGTTCTGGTTCAAACATGCCGACAATGACACCTATATGGTGCAGTTTTACAGGGGAGATGATCCGGAAGTGACGGTTCCTTCTTCGTGGTACGGCTGCGATGTGACAGTGCT
>JAUNJW010000213.1 GCA_030533035.1 Erysipelotrichaceae bacterium | reverse complement strand
CCTCTGATCACTCAGAGGTTTTTTAAAAGGAACATGAAAAGATGGAAAAAACCCACATATGCTTGTGAAATTCAGGCTGAAAATATCTTTTCCGATTCCCAAGGGCGGGAAACATATTGTGCACGGATGAACAAAGTTTCAGCTTGTTTACAGCCGGGCGGAATCGTACACTCTTGGTACGGAGAAACAAAACGGGATGTGCAGGATCAGGATCAACAATCTGACATGGAATGTCTACGGCGTCGCGCCGGATGATTTCAAGCTGAAAACTTCCGACGGCTGGGCCTATGGCATGACCTATTTCGACAGCTGCGAAATCTATATCCGCAACCGGCAGATCTCGGATGAGCTGCTGCAGCGGGTATGCCGTCATGAGGCGACCCACGCCGCCGCGTTCTCTTATTGTTTTGACACGGAGGATCTCAGCGAGGAGGACCTGTGCAATTTTGTCGAGGCCTACGGGCCTGAGATCTGCCGCAACGCCAGCCGCATGTACCGGGCGATCACGGCGGACGCGGACTGATCCGGCAGGTTTGTTGGCTTTCCAATTAAATAAGGTTTCTGAATTCCCCACAGGGGGATTTTTTGCTATAATTTAACGGTTAATGGAGAAAAGAATGGCAAACAGATACGACGACAGCAGTATTCAGATTCTCGAAGGCCTTGAAGCGGTCCGGAAAAGACCCGGTATGTATATCGGCTCCACTGACAGCCACGGACTGCACCATCTCATCTGGGAGATTGTGGACAACGCCATCGACGAAGCACTGAACGGATATGGAAAGAAGATCGCGATCACCCTGGAGGATGACGGCAGCGTTACCGTCAGCGACGAAGGCCGCGGCATGCCGACCGGCATGCACGCCAGCGGCGTCAACACGCTCCAGGTCATTTTCACGGTTCTTCATGCCGGCGGCAAATTCACATCCCAGGGCGGCTACAAAACAGCCGGCGGTCTGCATGGCGTAGGCGCCTCGGTAGTCAATGCCCTGAGTGAATGGCTCACGGTTGAAGTTGCCCATGACGGGGAGCTTGTCCGCATGGAATTCAAAAACGGCGGCAAGACCATCGGCAAACTTCAGAAACTCGGCAAAACAGCAAAGACAGGTTCCACTGTCCGCTTCAAGCCGGACAGAAAGATTTTTACGACGACAGAATTCCGCTTTGACACCGTCTGCGAAAGGGCGCGGGAGGAAGCTTTCCTGCTCAGCGGCATCGCGATCAGTGTCACTGACAAACGCGGCAAAAAGCCGCAGTCGGAAACATTCCAGTATACGGACGGCCTGACTGCCTTCCTGAATTATCTTCATGAAGACAGAAATCCGCTGATGCCCCCGGTCAAGTTCCAGGGCGACGCCCTCGGCATCCATGTCGACGCGGCGTTCCAGTATACGGATGATTATCAGGAAAACACATACAGCTTTGTCAACCTGGTCAGAACGATGGACGGCGGCAGCCACGAAGTGGGCTTCAAGACCGCCTTCACCAAGGCGGTCAACGACTATGCCAGAAATCATGGCCTGCTGAAGGAAAAGGACAAAAACCTTGAGGGAAGCGACGTCAGGGAAGGCCTGACAACAATTCTTTCGGTTTCCGTCCCGGAGGAAATCCTGCAGTTTGAAGGCCAGACCAAGGGCAAGCTCGGCACCCCGCAGGCCAAGAACGCGGTCGACGCGGTGGTGGCGGAAAAGCTCTCCTACTGGCTCGAGGAAAACAAGACCCAGTCCGACATGCTGGTGCGCAAGATGCAGAAAGCTTCCCTGGCCAGGGAAGCCGCCAGAAGGGCGCGCGAGGAAGCCAGAAAGGGCAAGCGGGTCGGCAAGGGTGAGAAGGTGCTCTCCGGCAAACTGGCCCCGGCCCAGACAAAAGACGCCAGAATCAAGGAACTGTTCCTGGTTGAGGGCGACTCGGCCGGCGGCTCCGCGAAGCAGGGCAGGGATTCCCATTACCAGGCAATCCTGCCGTTAAGAGGAAAGGTGCTCAACACCGAAAAGTGCTCGCTTTCCGACATTGAGAAAAACGAAGAGCTCAACACATTGATTTACACACTGGGTGCCGGCGTCGGTCCCGATTTCAACTGGGAAGAATCCAACTACGGCAAGGTCATCATCATGACCGATGCCGACGATGACGGCTCCCATATTCAGATTCTGCTGCTGACATTCTTCTACCGCTACATGCGGCCGCTGATTGAGCACGGCATGGTCTATATCGCCCTGCCGCCGCTGTACAGGATTTCCAAGGGCAAAACCATGGAATACTGCTATACGGACGAGGAGCTGGAAACGCTGCGCAAAAAGATGGGCAAGGCGGAAATCCAGCGCTACAAGGGCCTTGGCGAGATGAATGCCACCCAGCTCTGGGAGACAACCATGGACCCGGCCAGCCGGACCCTGATCAGGGTCGGCATCGAGGACGGCATGAAGGCTGAAAGGCGTGTCTCCGTGCTGATGGGCGACAAGGCAGAACGCAGAAGAGAGTGGATTGAGAACAACATCTCCTTCACGCTTGAGGATGACTTCAGGGTGGATCAGTAATGGCGAAGAAAAAGACGATTGAAGATAAAACCAAATACAGGGATGAGCTTCTTGAAGACATCATGGGCGCCGGTTTCGGAAGATATGCCAAATATATCATCCAGGAACGCGCGCTGCCCGATGCCAGGGACGGCCTCAAGCCGGTCCAGAGAAGAATCCTCTATGCCATGTATCATGACGGCAACACCTGGGATCATCCGTACCGCAAGTCGGCCAAGACGGTCGGTCTTGTCATCGGTAATTATCATCCCCACGGCGATACGTCCGTCTATGACGCGATGGTCAGAATGTCCCAGGACTGGAAGGTACGGCTGCCGTTAATCGACATGCACGGCAACAACGGTTCCATCGACGATGACCCGGCCGCTGCCATGCGTTATACCGAGGTCAGGCTGGCCAAAGTGACCCAGGTCATGGAGGATGATCTCGACACGGACACGGTCGAGATGACCCCTAACTTTGACGATACAGAAAACGAACCGACAGTCCTGCCGGTTCCGTTTCCGGTTATGCTGGTCAACGGCGCCACCGGCATCGCTGCCGGCTACGCGACCAACATGCCGCCCCACAACCTCAACGAAGCGGTTGACGCGGCGATCTACAGAATCCAGAATCCCGAGTGCACGCTGACCGACCTGATGGACATCATCCCCGGCCCGGATTTCCCGACCGGCGGCATCGTCCAGGGCGAGCAGGGCATCCGCGACGCCTACGAAACAGGCAGGGGCAGAATTGTCATCCGCTCGAAGTGCGAGATCATCGACGCGAAATCCATGCAGCAGATTGTCATCACCGAGATTCCCTACGAAGTCATCAAGGGCCAGCTGGTCAGGAAGATGGATGAAATCCGCGCTTCCCGCGCCATTGACGGCATCCTTGACGTCCGTGACGAATCCGACAGAAACGGCATGCGCATTGTCGTCGATGTCAAGAAGGACGCCGACGCTTCGCTGATTCTCAATTACTTCTACAAGAACACCGACCTGCAGGTGTATTACTCCTACAACAATGTCGCGATCATCGACAAACGGCCTGTGCAGGTGGGTCTTACCGGTCTGCTCGACGCGTTCATCGCGTTCCGCAAAGAGGTGGTTTTAAGACGTTCCCGCTATGAGCTGGCACGGATGGAAAACCGCATCCATATCATCGAAGGCCTGATGAAGGCGGTCTCCATCCTGGATGAAGTCATCCGCATCATCCGCGCTTCAAAGGACAAGGCCGACGCCAAAAAGAACCTGATGAAGGAATACGGCTTCGATGAGCCCCAGGCGGAAGCGATTGTCTCGCTGCGTCTTTACAGACTGTCCAATACCGATATCACGATTCTGCGCAATGAATTCGCGGAACTGGTCAATAAGATCGAAGAAACAAAGTCCATCATCGAAAACGAAAATGTGCTCCATTCCGTGATCATCCGCGAACTGCGCAATGTCAAAAAGGAATACGGCACCCCGCGCCGCACGGAAATCCAGTCCGAAGTGGAGAACATTGTGATCGACAGATCCAGAATGGTCACCAACGAAAGAGTTGTGATCACCGCTTCCCGCGACGGCTATGTCAAGCGTGTCTCGCTGCGTTCCTACAACGCCTCCGCCGGCACCGAAACCGGCCTCAAGACCGGCGACC
>JAUNJW010000212.1 GCA_030533035.1 Erysipelotrichaceae bacterium | reverse complement strand
GTCCAGGCAGCATCCGTACTCGGCAATCAGCTGAATGACGGCCTTGCAGTTGAATGCCTTGGAAGCGTAAATGACATCTGTCCTGAAGGAGTCAGATTTGAAATTGTCAGTGAACGCTTTGAGCTTTGCCCGGATCGCCCCTTCGTCATAGACAGCCAGAGGGGTTCCATAGGTTTGGGCAAGGTTGAGAATGTTTACACCGCCGATTTCAGACATATTTACCTCCTGATGTTAAAAAATGCCGGCAGAGTCTATCCGCCGGCATACGCAAACACCATTCAGATAGCACTCCTACGAATGTAGACAGTCATACAGATTTTCTCTGTACAACCACCATCTGCCAGTGCCCTGGCAGACAGTTCGGCAGACTTGCTTTTACCGGGCCTCAAACGCCCGCCGGCTCGTTCCGGTATCGTCGCATCCGCGCCTCTATCATGGGTTGTATATTATCATTACTTTTCCCGCATTTCAATAAAAACGGGCGCTGTTTCAGGCTTGTTGCTGAAAATCTTTCTCTGTTTTTGAAAACTTTTTCAATATGAAAGGACGGCCAGATCTGACCGTCCCGTCATTTCATGGATTCTGTTACTCTGTCACACGCTCATAGAAGGCCGGCGTGTATGCCCAGTAGCGGTAAAGCTCACTCGGCGCGTTCCATACCATGTAGCCGTCATCCAGGCCGTTGGCATAGAGACCTTCGATCTGCTCATTGATCTTGTCGACAGTGTATTCAACCTGCGGTTCCTTGTAGAATGTGTCGAAGCCCTGGATCCAGGTTCTGACTTTTGCCGGGACCGGTGTTTCCGCCTGACGCTCATTGATATACAGGCCCCAGTAATACAGCAGCTGATAAGGCACTTCCCAGACTGCCTGGGGAATGCCGTAATCGTGGATCGCGAAGTGATCCGGATACGGCATTGCGCACATGACATCTGCCAGGTTGGACATCATCGGCCAGTACTGGCCATAAGCTGCCACATAATCATTGGAGGTTTCACCGAAGACATCCACAGAGAAATATACGTTTCTCTCATGCAGCTCATCGCGGGCATAGAACATGAATTTGTTCAGCGCTTCTGCCTTTGTTTCACCATAAGTGTTGTTGTAGTCGATGGTGTCTTCATCAATATTGATCAGATCCGGGAAACGGATGTAGTCAAAGTTGATTTCATTGAAGCCCATTTCTTCAGCCGCTTCAATGGCCAGACGGATATTGTATTCCCAGACGGATCTCTGGTAAGCGGAAGGCCAGTAAGCGTCCGCGATCATATATGCTTCGCCTGTCGGAGCGTATTTGAGAATCACTTCCGGATGATCAATCGCATAGAGATCGTCTTTGAAGGTAACGATACGGCCGATCACATAGATGCCGTTGTCTTTGCATTTCTGGATCGCCGCCTTGTAGTCGTCAAATGTATTGAAGGCATACTCATAGGAAGTCGGGCTGTATTCCCTGATCACAGGTGACTCATAGGCAGGACCGTCGCTTTCCTTGATGTCAATGATGAAGGCGTTGACGCCGCTGTTGTTGGCAATCTCAATATAATCATCAATGTATTCAATACATGCCTTGTTCAGATAGAGTGTGCGGCATTCCCTGGGCATCTTGTTGCCGGGGAAGTCCGGTTTTTCAAGAACGGGATATTCCAGTGTGTAGGCATTGCCACCGCCGTAGATATCCTCCCTGTCGCGGTGAACCGCCGGAACGGTGTCAACCACTTCTTCGGGAGTTCTGACAATATACTCACTGCGGATATATCCTTCGGCGCCGTTTGCGTTTACATGATAGCGGTCGACGCCGCCGTCTGAGAGAAGGTTGGCATAGCCGGTGATTTCCACCGGTGTGTTCTTGTTTACAGTCTGGGCAATGGCAGGTCCGCTCGGATCCCGATAGAGCACAGCCGGCAGCACTGTATAGCCGGATTTCTCCTTTACAGAATCTTCGACATTGGCACACAGCTGCTCATCCGTCATGAGATATTCTTCTTCATCAATGAAAACCAGACGGTATTCTTTTCCCTCTTCATCAGGATCGTCTTCGTTCTCCTTGACAATCAGAGGAACAACACGGGTTTCCACCGGTGTGCCGCGTACCAGGGTCAGTGTGCCTTCCCCGTCGCGTCTTTCAATCTCCACTGACTTCTCTTCGGAAGAGACATACAATGTTTCTCTCTTCTTTTCTTCTTCCAGCCTTGCCTGTTCAGCCAGATACTCCTGATACTTTGTAAAGCCAAAGTATCCGCCGCCTGCCAGCAACAGCAGAACAGCCGGAATAATGATTGCACTCTTTTTCATAATCCCCTTCAAAAGCATTTGCGCAGAACACCTGCGCCATGTTTCCCTTTCCCGTTTTCACGAACAATCTGTTTCCGGTGCCGGACCGGAGCCGAAGATCAGATATAAGCCGGTCCCCCGCCGGCAATACATGTATCTATTTTAAAGGAACAGGGCAAAAGTGAAAAGATTTGTTGTATACAGAGTCACTCAATTTGTACACGAAAAAACCACGGAAATTGAATTTCCATGGTTTCAGCTTCTTATTTCTGTCCTGCGAATACTCTGAGTATTTCAGAAGCGATTTCAGCACAGCAGTTTTCCAGCGCGAAATGGCCGCTGTTTACAGGAATAATCACTGCCTGCGGCAGGTCCTTTCTGAATGCCTCTGCACCAGCCCAGATAAATGACGGGTCCTCTTTGCCCCAGATGGCAAGAAGCCCTGGCTTGTATGTTCTCAGATAATCCTGAAATGCCGGATAAAGCTTCACATTATTCTGATAATCGAAAATCAGGTCAGACTGTTTTTCCGCGTAATCGTCAATGACTGAAGCGTAATAAAGATCAAGAGAATAGCCATCCGGAGACACCGAGCCTTCCTCTGTGCCGAAAGTATACTGGCCGATAACGGTTTCTCTGGCAAAAGCAGACTGGTATTGCTTTCTCAGTTCCTCTGTCGGATTCTTCCAGTATTCAGCCCTGGCTTCCCATTTCTTTCCAAGGCCCTCTTCATACACGTTGCCGTTCTGCGAAATAATACCGAGAATGGAATCAGGACGCTTCATGGCGATCCTGAATCCTATGGGTGCGCCATAATCAAAAACATACATATAAAATCTGTCAATTTGCAAAGCCTTCAGGAAGGAATCCATTAATTCCGCAATATTGTCAAATGTATAATCGAATCTTTCTCTGGACGGACTTTCCGAATTGCCGAAGCCGGGATAATCCGGCGCAATCAGATGGAAATCCTTTTCCAGCATCGGGATCAGGTCACGGAACATATGGGAGGCAGAAGGAAAACCGTGAAAGAGAACCATTACAGGCTTGTCTGCCTCTCCGCTTTCTCTGTAAAAGATTCTGACTCCATTTACATCAGCTGTTCTGAATTTCATTTATCGTTCACCCCCGAACAAAAGCTCCGCAAGATGGAAAGCTTCAGCGCCGCCCAGCAGCAGCCCCTCATGGCAGTAATGACAGTACGAAATCACTTTCCTGTTCTCAAACTGCCGGCAGTATTCAGTCATGATCTGTTTCTGTTCATCCGGTGTACAGTCACGGAATTTTCCTTCCGCGTTTTTCACAAACCTTTCCGGCGCCAGTTTCAGATTGCGGGGCGGTGCCGGCCTGTAAAGAGAATTTCCGCAGAAACTGACATTTTCGAAATTCTCATCCAGCTCAAGAACTGTGATATTCATCCTTCTCAGGATCTCTCTGACAGCTTCCTGTTCACTCCTTCTGTCCTTTGCCCGCCAGCAGTCCTGAACATATATTTTTTCACCATGAAGATCCGGATAAACAAACTGTTCATCTTCAAGAATATACTCCCAGAGAGATTTCGCAGTGACGCCGGTTTTCCACTCATCTATGATCGCGGAACAGTTGTGGCAGAGTGAGTATACGGTATCCCCGGGTTGAAAATCAGCCGAAGAGGGATGGGACATCCATACCTCTCTCAGTGAACCGGGCAGTTTTTCCTCAAATTCCTTTTCCTTGTAATGGGGCACACAGCATCTGACAATTGTCAGTTCATTCCTTTTCTGAATGTATTCCTGAATCCGGAAACTCAGCTCAGGATACCTTTGAGTAAAAACACAGCTGGCAATATAGTATTTCATAGCTCTCCGTTTCTTTCCAGCTCTAAAATAGCATTGTTTCCGGCACATTTTAATCAC
>JAUNJW010000027.1 GCA_030533035.1 Erysipelotrichaceae bacterium | reverse complement strand
TCATGGCTCATCTGCATGCCGTAGCAGATGCCCAGAACCGGCAGACCGCACTCAAAAATCTCAGGATCGCATTTCGGGGCGCCTTCGTCATAAACACTGTTGGGCCCGCCGGAGAAAACGATTCCCCTGACATCGCCCATCGCCAGAATTTCATTCAGTTTTATGTCACCGGGATGAAGCTCACTGTAAACGCCGAACTCACGGATTCTTCTGGCTATCAGCTGGTTATACTGAGAGCCGAAGTCAAGAACGATAATCTTGTCTGCCATAGCTCACTCCTTCTTTTATATGGTGAATATCATACACAAATCAGGATTCAGATGCACTGTTTTTCTTCAATGCCGCTTTCATAAATCCGCTGAACAGAGGATGCGGACGGTCCGGCCGGCTCTTGAATTCAGGATGATACTGAACGCCGACAAAGAAGTCATCGGCCGGAATTTCCACTGCCTCCACCAGTGTGCCGTCAGGCGAAGTGCCGGCAAGAACCATTCCGTGTTTTTCAAATTCCTCCCTGTATTCGTTGTTGAATTCATAGCGGTGGCGGTGTCTTTCCTGAATCAGTTTTTCGCCATAGCATTCTTCCAGAAGCGTTCCCTCTTTGATCTGGCAGGGATACGCGCCGAGACGCATGGTTCCGCCCTTGTCAATTTCCTCATACTGGCCCGGCATGAAGTCAATCACCTTGTGAGCGCTTGTTTCACTGAACTCGCCGGAATTCGCGTCCTTATAGCCAAGCACATCCCTGGCAAATTCAATGACTCCGATCTGCATGCCTAAACACAGTCCAAGATACGGGACATTATTGACTCTCGCATAGCGGGCCGCCGCGATTTTTCCTTCAATTCCTCTCGATCCGAAACCGCCGGGCACACAGATGCCCTGCACACCCCTGAACAGTTCACAGGCGCTTTCATCCGTGACATCTTCTGATTCAATCCAGCGGAAGTTCACATGTGTCCTGTATTGATAGCCGGCATGTTTCATTGCCTCAATGACGGAGAGATATGCGTCATGGAGACGGACATATTTGCCGACAATAGCGACTGTGACTTCCTTTTGGGGATGAAGGATCATGTCAGTCATCTGCTGCCAGTGGTCCAGGTCGATGTCATTCGGCTCCAGACCAAGTTCGCGGCAGACAATCGCTGAGAAGTTCTGCTTTTCCAGCATCAGCGGCGCTTCATACAGATCATCCACTGTTGTGTCTTCAATGACACAGTCCGGCTTGACATTGCAGAAAAGGGAGATTTTTGCTTTGACGTCCTCCGGCATATGGCCGTCGCAGCGGCAGATGATCAGATTGGGTCTGACGCCTGAATTCTGCAGTTCCCTGACGGAATGCTGGGTCGGCTTGGATTTGTATTCGCCGGAACCGGGAATAAACGGCACCAGTGTCACATGCAGGAAACAGACGTCCGCGGGTTTTTCAATCGCGATCTGTCTGACCGCCTCAATGAAGGGCTGTGACTCAATATCGCCGACAGTGCCGCCGATTTCGGTAATGGTGATATCCGCGTCCGCCCGTCTGCCGACACTGTAAATAAATCGCTTGATTTCGTCAGTGATATGGGGAATGATCTGCACCGTTTCACCGAGATATTCACCCCTTCTTTCTCTTGTCAGCACATTCCACCATGCCTTGCCGGAAGTCAGGTTGGAATACTTGTTTAAGTTTTCATCAATGAATCTTTCATAATGGCCCAGGTCCAGGTCTGTCTCCGCGCCGTCTTCCGTCACGAAGACTTCGCCATGCTGGTAAGGAGACATGGTGCCGGGATCGACATTGATATAGGGATCCAGTTTCTGCGAGATTACCCTGTATCCCCGCTGTTTCAGCAGCCTGCCGAGAGATGCCGCGGTAATGCCTTTGCCAAGACCCGAGACAACACCGCCTGTAACAAAAATGTGCTTCATAAATTCACCTTCTTTCCCCTTTTAACAACAAAAAGAGGGCAGTAAACCTAACGGCTTTTCAGTCGTTTTTTTTACCGCCCTCTATGGACGTAATGATTATAGCGCTGCATCTTCATGCATGCAATAACCAAAAGATATTTTTTTTAATCCGTGCCTGAACCGCGGCATTCCTCAACGATGGCGAGGAAATTGTCCTCCGGCATATAACCGGGCATATAGCCGTAATACTCGCCGTCCGGCCGGATGAAATATGTGGTCGGATAGCCGCTGATGCCGAACTGTCTGGAGACTGTTCCGTCCTCATCATAGACAAGGTGGAACTCATAGCCCTGCTTTTCCAGGAACAGCCGGATTCCTTCTTTTGTTTTCTCAGAGCCGAGCGACGGCGTGACAATCATCAGGACTTTGACATCATCCATGGCGTCGGCTTTTGCCAGCGTGCCGAGAGACTCATTGCAGTAAGTGCACCAGGTTTCATAGAAGTCCAGAACTATGGTCTGGCCTTTGAAGTCCTTGAGACTGACAGTATTGCCGTAGATATCCGGAAGTTCAAAATCATACTGGTCGGTTGAGGCGGCTTCATCTTCCGCTGCAGGATCTGTTTCCTGCTCTGCCGTTTCATCGGGAATGACTGTATTTCCTTTGAGCAGGCGGGTATAATCCTGTGTTCCTGACACCAGAAGATAAACTCCCATGCCGCCTACCACAAGACCGGAAAGAATGCCGGTGAATCTGACAACGCTTCTGTACTTTCTTATGAAGCGCAGCACTTCATTTGTGAAGAGTCCTGCCGCCAGGAAGATGACAATAAAGCCAAGCGTATAACAGCCCAGATACATCCAGCCGGCAGCCGCGGTTTCTGCCTGCGACGCCTGCAAAACAGCCTGCGCCAGCATCGGACCGACACAGGGAGACCAGGCAAAGCTGACAGTAAAGCCGAACAGCCAGGCTTTGAAAAAGCTCATTGAGCCGGCCTGAACGGAGGATGGGCTGAATTTCGAAAGAAGCGGAATCTGAATGATTCCGAAAACACTGAGTGCCATGAAAATCAGGATCATGCCGCCGATGACTTCAAAAAGTACACGGTAATCCGCAAAGAATGTCCGCAGCGCGGATGCCGCGAGTCCGGCTATGGCAAAAACGGTGCAGATGCCCAGCACAAAACCGACCGTCAGGATCATTGTCCTGATCCGGTCGTATTGCGTATTGCCCTCTTCATCTGTATAGCTGGCCCCTTTTGTCAGATACGCGAAGTATAAGGGAATCAGGGGAAGCACACAGGGAGAGAAGAATGAAAGCAGTCCTTCGAGAAAAAGACTGCCTGCAGTAATCTGTGTAACCATATTCAAACCAATCAGGCGAGAACGCCTGCCAGGACGAACAGCAGCATAATCACGCCGAGGGCGATTCTGTAAATGCCGAAGACGGTGAAATCATGCCTGCGGATATAATTGAGCATAAAGCGGATAAAGACCATTGAAACGACAAATGCCGTGATCATGCCGGCTGCCAGGACCAAAAAACCGCCGAAGCTGAAGGCAGCTCCTTTGACAAGGTACTTGATGACCTTTAACAGCGAAGCGCCGAACATGACCGGAATGGCCAGGAAGAACGAGAATTCCACCGCTGTCAGGCGGTCGAAGCCGAGCATTGTCTCACCGAAGATCGTGGCGCCGCTGCGGCTGGTGCCGGGAATCAGGGCGAGGATCTGCCAGCAGCCGACAAGGCATGCCTTGAGCGGGGAGATCATGCCGATGGAGCGGATCGAAGGCTTTTTGCGGTTCTGTTCCATCCAGATGAACAGGCCGCCCATCACGATTAACATGACTGCCATAATCCAGACAGCACTGAGCTTTTCATCCACCAGATCGTCCAGCAGTACGCCGGCTATGCCGGTCGGAACACATGCGATCAGAATCAGCACCCACATTCTCAGTATGCTGGACTTTTTCTTCTGCGCAATCTTCTTCTGGAATGGATTCAGGCGGTTGCGGTAAATCACCAGCACGGCCAGGATGGCGCCGAGCTGGATGACAACTTTATAAAGATCCCAGAATTCCTGGTCAAAGGCGGCATTGTCAAAGACATTCAGCGGCATGAACGAACGCATCATGATCAGATGGGCTGTTGAGCTGACAGGCAGCCACTCCGTAATGCCTTCGATAATCCCGTAAATAATGGATTTGATCAGATTAAACAATAAACCCATCGGCGTGTATCACTCCTCGTCCTCTTTGCGGATCCGGTCTGCCGCCTCAAGCTTTCTGCGGATTTCCTTTGTCTTCTTCGCAAATCCTGAAAGCGAGGCTGTCCGCCACATCCAGTTGGGAGAACCGACGGTACCCGGTGTATTGAGCCTTGCCTCATGGCCGTAATGGAGCCAGTCAGTCAGCGGGATCACAACCATATCCGCCTGGGTGTTCAGGGAATAGGTGATCACATCATCAGCGAAGCTGTGGGTATTGATGCCGCAGGAACGCAGATAGCGGCGCAGTTTTCTCTTTTCAGCCTGCGGTTTTTCACGGTACCAGGCAAAGATGGTGTCATTGTCATGGGTACCGGTGTAAACCAGCTGGTGCGGCTTGTCATGGACGTCGGATTCTTCCGGCAGGAACGCAAACTGGATGACACGCATGCCGCGGAAGTTGTAATGATCACGGAGTTTATGGACTTCGGGTCTGAGATCGCCGAGGTCTTCAGCGACAAGCTCAAGATCTTCCGTTTTCTTAAGAAGTGTGTCAAACAGCTCATAGCCGGGCGCTTCCACCCAGACGCCGTCGATTGCGGTCGGACATTCGGCGTTGATCTTCCAGTATGTGTCGAAGGCCCGGAAGTGGTCGATGCGGATGATATCGAACAGCTTCTGTGTATAGGAAATTCTTTCCACCCAGAAACTGAAGTCATTCTTCTTCATATAATCCCAGTCATAGATCGGGTTGCCCCATCTCTGTCCGGTCGCGGAGAAGTAATCCGGCGGTACACCGGCAATGAAAATGGGTCTGCCGTCATCATCGAGCAGGAAGTTCTTCCTGCCGGCCCAGACATCGGCGGAGTCGATGCCGACATAGAATGGAATATCGCCCATGATCTCAATGCCGCGGTCATTGGCGTACTGCTTGAGGTCTTTCCACTGCAGGAAGAGGATATACTGCTTGAAGACTTCATACAGAATCTCATCCTGGTAAGGCTTCAGGTCAAGCTTTCCGTCGACCGGCTGGTTCTTCTCATCCTTGTCAGGCCAGTCCAGCCAGCCCTGCATGCCGTTCTTTTTCTTGAGCGCCATGAAAATGGCAAAGTTTTTGACCCATTCCTGATAGGAGAAAGTGGAATAGTTCAGATCCGGCCTGAAGTTCTTATATGCTTCGCGCAGATAAGGCTCGCGGAATTTCCTGACTGCGTCATAATCAATGACTTCAGCGTTCCGGCGGTAGGAAGGAGCCCGTTCAATCAGTCCCATTTCAGCGAGACTGTCCAGGGAGATATACAGATCATCCATCGCAAAGGATGAATAAGGCTGATAAGGCGAATTGCCGTAGCCGAGCGGATTCAGCGGAAGAATCTGCCAGATGGAAAATCCTGCCCTTGCGGCAAGATCGATGAACCTGTATGCGTCAGCTCCGAAACTGCCGCAGCCGTGGCGGCCGGGAAGGGATGCGACAGGCATAAGAATTCCTGCTTTTCTCATATTTTCAGACCTCATAATAATTCAAAATAAGAATACCCCAATCACTGGTTTTTTTCCATAAACTGGCAATAAATTCGATTTGTGCTATACTTTTCCAATGAATTTGGCATAAAAAGCCTGTTCAAAGGAGGAAAAGAAGATATGTCCCTGGAAAATGAACTGATGGAATATCTGAATAAACCGGTCGGCGAAGCTTCCAACAGCGAACTGTATGAAGCGCTCACTGATCTGGTAAGAAACAGGGCGGAAGCTCTCCCGAAGATTTCCGGAAAGAAGAAACTTTATTATATCAGCGCTGAATTCCTGATCGGAAAACAGCTTGGCAAGAACCTGATCAACCTCGGCATTTACGATGAGGCGGACAGAATTCTCAAGGCAAACGGCAGGAATATTGAAGATATTGAAAAAGAGGAACAGGAGCCCTCACTTGGCAACGGCGGCCT
This sequence comes from Erysipelotrichaceae bacterium, assembly GCA_030533035.1. Lineage (GTDB taxonomy): Bacteria > Bacillota_I > Bacilli_A > Erysipelotrichales > Erysipelotrichaceae > Bulleidia. The sequence goes on along the minus strand of JAUNJW010000027.1, from coordinate 6,366 downwards.
GGGCAGACTGGCAGCCTGCTTCCTTGATTCGATCGCGACACTGAATATGGAAGGCGACGGCGTCGGCCTGAACTACCACTTCGGTCTGTTCAAGCAGCAGTTCCGCGACCATAAGCAGTATGAAATCCCCGACGAGTGGCTCTCCAGCAAAAACATGCTGAAGGACACCGGCGTGCAGTTCCCGGTCAGACTGGGAAACAAAACATACATGTCCAGAATGTATGACATGGATGTCATCGGCTACAAAGGCGGAAAGAACACACTGCATCTGTTTGACCTCGACACAGTCGATGAAAGCATTGTCCATGACGGCATTGCCTTCGACAAAACCGACATCGAGAAAAACCTGACCCTGTTCCTGTATCCGGATGATTCCGACCAGGACGGCCGTCTGTTAAGAATCTACCAGCAGTATTTCATGGTTGCCAACGCGGCCCAGCTGATTCTGAAAGAAGAAAAAGAAAAGGGTCATTCCATCCGTCATCTGGACCAGTATGTCTGCATCCAGATCAATGACACCCACCCTTCCCTGATTATTCCCGAACTGATCCGCCTTCTGATTGAGGACGGCGTTCCGATGAAGCGGGCAGCCGATATTGTCACAAATGTCTGCTGCTATACCAACCACACAATCCTGGCGGAAGCCCTGGAAAAGTGGCCGCTTGAATACCTCATGCAGGTAGTCCCGCACCTGGTGCCGATCATCTCCGGTCTTGACTATGCCGGCTACTGCGCGTTCAACGCGAATCCGGACCTGGCCATCATCGACGATGAAAACCGTGTCCACATGGCGAGAATGGACATGCATTTCTCCCATTCCATCAACGGCGTCGCGGCCCTGCACACAGAGATCCTCAAGCGCCAGGAACTCAAGCCCTTCTACAATGTGTATGCCTCCAAGTTCAACAACAAGACAAACGGCATCACATTCAGAAGATTCCTCATGCATTCAAACCATGAGCTCTCTGATTACATTGACCAGCTGATCGGCGAAGGCTGGAAGTCCGACGCGACCCACCTGGAAGAACTGCTGCGCTACTATAACGACGAGACAGTTCTCGACCGTCTGGTCCAGATCAAGCACAACAACAAGGTCAGATGCGCAAAGATGATTCAGGAAAGAGAAGGCATTGAAGTAAATCCCGATTCCATCTTTGACGTCCAGATCAAGCGCATGCATGAATACAAGAGACAGCAGATGAACGCCCTGTGGGTTATTTACAAATACCTGCAGATCAAGCGCGGCCAGAAGCCCCAGACACCGGTCACCGTCATCTTCGGCGGCAAGGCTGCCCCGGCTTACGTTATGGCCAAGAATATCATTCACCTGATCCTCTGCCTGCAGGAGCTTGTCAACAATGATCCGGATGTTTCCCCGTGGATGAAGGTCGTCATGATCACCAACTACAACGTCCACAAGGCGGAAATCCTTGTCCCGGCCTGCGATATCTCCGAACAGATCTCCCTGGCTTCCAAGGAAGCTTCCGGCACCGGCAACATGAAGTTCATGTTAAACGGCGCGGTCACACTGGGCACAGCGGACGGCGCGAATGTCGAGATCCGCAATCTTGTCGGCAATGACAACATCTATATCTTCGGCAAGACCAGCGACGAGGTCATCGGTCTATACAACTCCAGAGGCTACCACGCTGCTGATTATTACAACCGGTCACATTCCATCCATGAGATCATCGATTTCCTGACAGGTCCCGAGCTCAGCGCCATCGGCGATGTGAACATGCTCGGCGAACTGCGTGACAATCTGATCAACAAGGACTGGTTCATGACCCTGCTTGATATCGAAAGCTACTGCGCAGTCAAGGAAACAGCCATGTACGATTACGAGAACCGGGCATGGTGGAAGAGAAAGTCCCTGGTCAACACAGCCAAAGCCGGCTTCTTCTCCAGCGACCGCACAATCAACGAGTACAACTGGGATATCTGGCATCTGAAATAATGTATAATGAAGGGGCACATGCCCCTTTTCTTTATCCAAAAGAGGCTCAAAGGAGAAAAACATGGTTATTATCGAAATGGACAACGGCTCCGTCATGAAGATCGAACTCGATCCCAAGGCAGCCCCGGCAACAGTGGCCAACTTTAAAAAACTGGTGAAGGAAGGCTTTTATGACGGCCTGATTTTCCACCGTGTCATCAAGGGATTCATGATCCAGGGCGGCGACCCGACCGGCACCGGCATGGGCGGCAGCAAACAGACAATCAAGGGTGAATTCGCGGCCAACGGCTTCAATAATCCCCTGAAACACACCCGCGGCGTCATCTCCATGGCCAGATCACAGAATCCGGATTCAGCTTCTTCCCAGTTCTTCATCATGCATAAGGACGCGCCGCATCTTGACGGCAGCTACGCAGCTTTCGGAAAAGTCGTCGAAGGAATCGAAGCTGTTGATGAGATTGCGTCCGTCAGAACCAATTTCAGGGACAAGCCGCTTCATGATGTTGTCATGAAGAGAGTTTATCTCGAAGGCGAAGACTGATTCTGATTCCCGGAGAAATCCGGGATTTTCTTCTGCGCATACAAAAACCGGCGTCTGCCGGTTTTCATTGTTTTCAGTCTTTGTCCCAGGCAAAGCCGTCCCAGACAGGCTTTCCGGAATAGGTTTTCGCTTCTTCCTCATGGCGCAGGACGCGCAGGACGCCTTTTGCCAGGGCTTCCATCTCGCACTCGCCGACATAGACGGCGATCGGCGCCAGCCAGCCGCAGTACTCCTCAAGCTGCTGGCGGATGTCATCGAATCTCATCAGGCCGCCGGTCAGGATGATCGCGTCGACTTCGCCATGGAGAACCATGGCCATTTCGCCGATGGATTTGGCGATTCTGTAAATCATCGCGTTCCAGATCATGACAGCTTTCTCGTCTCCCTTTTCCACAAGATCATGGACATAATCGGAATTGGAAGTGCCGAACCAGGAAGAGAAACCGCCGGTGACAGAACAGAGATTGCGGATTTCCTCCGCCGGTTTTCCATACAGGAATCTCAGCACGTCAGTGACTGCCATGCCGCCCATTCTGGTCGGTGTGAAGGGGCCCTCGCCGCCGGCGCCGTCAATGGCGTCGATCATCATGCCCTTTCTGTGGGCTGTGACCGAGATGCCGCCGTCGATATGGCAGGCAATCAGGTTGAGATCGGAGTATTTCTTTCCGATTGATTCCGCGTATTTTCTGGAGGTCGCCTTCAGGTTCAGCGGATGCGAAGCCGCGTGCCTGTAGCAGCCTTTGACGCCGGTGATCCTGGCGAGGTCCTGCAGTTCATCGGTGCAGGTCGGATCGATCATGTACATCTTTCCGCCGTAGATTTCCTGGACTCTCTTTGCCAGCTGAACGCCCAGCATCGAGGCATGGTACAGATTTGCCCTGTTGGCCCTGGCGTCCGCCACCAGAAGATCGGAAATTTCATATGTGCCGGCAATGACGGAATAGCATCCGCCGCCCCTGGCCGCGATCGCGTCGATCCCTTCAAGGGAGATGCCGTTTTCCCTGAGGAAATCAAAAATAACCTCCATTCTGTAATCGACCTGATCATTCAGCGTCGGGAATGTCTTCAGGATCGTTGAATCATGGAAGACATCGCACTCAAACTGTTTTTCTTCATTTTCATACAAAGCCAGCTTCGTCGAAGTCGAACCCGGATTGATCACAAATATTCTGTATTTTTCCATACGCTTCAGCTTATCACAGTGTCAGAGAATTTGATATATCCAATTCCCGGTTTTCGCATTTCACCCCTGTCCGGAAGTACATCCGGGCACGAAAAAAGGCGCGGTCAGTGATTCCGCGCCTCTGTCACAGAACTGCTTTTCTTACTTCTTCGCTTCTTCAAGAGCTGCCTTGACTGCGTTGATGATCGCTTCGGAAGTGTCTGTGCATCCGGAGATTGTGTCAACTTCAAATGAGTTGGCTTTGACGATCAGTCCGGGCAGGTCATTGAGAGCCTGGTCGGCGATGCCGGCTGTTTCACCCTGGGCTGTGATTTTGACATCCGTGATGGCTGTGTCGGAAACAGTCACTTCAACGGTAACGTCTCCGTTGTGGCCTTCCGCTGTGCCTGTGTATGTGCCTGCCTTGAAAGCGGCGGCGGAAGAAGAGGAGCATCCGGCCAGTGCGATGACTGCGGCGGAAGCGATCAGTGCCTTGAAATTCTTCATGTTTTTCTTTCTCCTTGTAACGCTGAAATTATAGAACAATCTGACGCATTTGTGCAAAGATCCGCCTCACTTCAGCGGCCTGCTGCTGCCGTCTTTGTAAGTGATTTCAATGCCCGGCTGCACATTGTAGCAGAAAACACAGAAGCAGACAGACTGCCCTTTGTCTTCCACCGAGTATCCTTCCATGAGCACGCCCCGGCACACAAGCTCATTTCCCTTAAAGACAGGCGTTACTCTTAACAGAACATGGTTTCCGGTTCTTCTGACATAGGAAGCCGCTTCGTTTTCAAAGGGTTCCATGCCTTCCACATTCATATATCTTGTGCCGGTGATCAGGTTTTTCTCATTGGCGTTTTCCCCGCAGAGCTGAAAGCCGATCAGATGGCAGCGGTTGTAGAGAAAACCGTCTTCAATCAGTTCAGGATAATACGCGTTGTGATAGCCGCTTGGTTTTACCGAGTCAATTTCCCCTCTTTCTTCTTTGGGCATACCGGCTTTGTCAACCATTGCCATGGCCGGACCGCATCTGCCCAGCTGATCCGGATCGCTGAAGGAGACATAAGGCTCCGCTTTCAGCTCTTCAGCCGTAAAGAAAGGACGGTTGTCATTGACCGCAGTGAACGGGCTGTCTGTATATTCAGCGATCTCATCTAGTGAAAAGATGCCCGGTTCTGGTTCAGGATCGTGGACCGGCAGATAAAGAAGCGATATCCAGAGAACGACACTGAAGAGCAGAAGCGGAATTCTTTTCAGGATTCTTCTCCTCTGTTCAGGGCCTTTCACATCAGAAAAGGCCGCAGAAAAAACATACAGCAGCGCCAGCACCACAAGCGCGGACGCCGCGTATACCGCATACAGTTTCCAGTTCGCCGTTATCTGCATAGGCTCCCTTACATATGTCTGAGAACTGAAACAATCAGTTCAGCGGAATGCTTCGCGGCAGCCGCTTCAAATTCCTGGTAGCTGACTTCGGCGCTTTCGTCCGCCTTGTCGGAAATATAGCGCATGATGACAAACGGAACATTGTTAAGATATGCCGCGTGGGCAATGGCTGCGCCTTCCATTTCACAGCACTCGGCATGGAATGTGTCACGGATGGCATTCTTGATTTCCCTTGCGGAAATAAACTGGTCGCCGGTGGCAATTCTTCCTTCGAAGACTGAAATTTCCGGGGCTGTGACCTTAATGGTCTCAACGATTGTCTTCCGCAGCTGTTCATCAGCCTTATAATATGCTGCCCGCATGCCCGGAACTTCTCCTTTTGCATATCCGAAAACAGTCGCGTCCATGTCGTGTTCAACGGCGTCGGTTGAAACAACCAGGTCGCCGACATTGATGTCATTGTTCAGTGAACCGGCAATGCCGCTGTTGACCAGGTGGGTGATATGAAAGCAGTCAATCAGGATCTGGGTGCAGACAGCCGCGTTGACCTTGCCGATCCCGCTTCTGACGACAACCGCTTCAGTTTTTCCGATGACGCCTTCACAGAAAGTCATGCCGGCTTTCTGTGTTTCTTTCTTTGATTCCATTTCTGAAAGGATATGGGCAATTTCCACATCCATCGCCCCGATGATTCCGATTTTCATATTCTAATTACTCCTGATAGTTCAGATGTTTTTCATCAATGCATTCAAGTGTGTTTTTCAGATATCTGTCTGCCAGCCATTTTGCCATCGGCAGGTTCTGGTCGAGGTAATTGCCGCAGTCGCTGGCGGCAGCGCCGGGGATATCCCCTTCAAAGTCACGGATGAAGGCGAACATGTCCTTCATCAGCTCCACGATATCTTCAGAGACAAGATCTCCTTCCAGCAGAAGATAGAAGCCTGTCCGGCAGCCCATCGGGCCGAAATAGACAGTTCTGTCCTTCCATTCCGCATGATTCCTGAGATAGGTGGCGCCCAGGTGTTCAATGGTATGGACTTCCGCCGTATTCATAACCGGCTCTTTGTTCGGCGCCGTCATGCGCAGGTCGAAGGTTGTGATGACTGTATCTTTGAATCTGTCTTTTCTTGAAACGTAAATGCCCGGCTCAAGAACCAGATGATTCACTGTAAAACTCGCGATTTTCTCCATGGAGTTTCTCCTCCTCAAATGAACTGACAACATATTACCATATTATGTTCTGACTTCCTGCAGATGCTAAAATGGAAGCGGAGGATTTCCCTATGGCACTCATCACAGGACAGCTGCAGCACAATC
>JAUNJW010000211.1 GCA_030533035.1 Erysipelotrichaceae bacterium | reverse complement strand
CGGCGTCAGAAAAGGCTATATCATGGACTACGCCCCGGTTTATTTCATGGAATTTGAAAGCAGCAGCCTGCTGCTGAAGACAACCGTGTACTTCCCGCCCGATGTGGCGACCGAAGTGATGACTTCAGACGTCAACCTGCGTGTTGACCTGGCGCTCAATGAGAACAAGATTGAAATTCCTTACAACTATGTCAATGTCGTAAACCGTGAAATCACTGAGAAACAGGGCAGCGGCAAGCTGGTCAGAAGCGGCAGGCCTTACGTAACGGCTGACATGGTCATCAAGCCCGACGGCACCGGCATGGAGGAAGCCGTTGATGTGACTGAAAAGTTCGGCACGGCATGCGGACTGAAGCCGAAGCAGGTTCTGCGCCTGCGTCTGCTGTCGGAAGAAGCGCTGACAATGATCCGTACCATCATTCAGGATACTGACGCGTATTATCACATCGCGCGGTCCAAGGATACCTATTATCTGCATCTGAAATCCAACCTGACTCCCGACACCGTCCAGCGGCAGCAGCTGCTTGCCATGTCCTCAACCGGAACCAACGCGGCGCCGATGGGACTGATGTCCAAAATCAGCTGGATGATCCGTACAAGCCAGTATGACAGATATACAAGCCAGCCGCATCTGATGAATCTCAGTGTGGCAAAAGGAACTGAGGGTGAAACCATTGCCAGCTGGTCGCTGAAAGAATATAAAAACACCCTGGCCTCCAGCAAGGAAAACAACAGTGAAGCCGCGGAAGCGTGGGATGAGCTCGAAAGATCCATTGTCTCCAATATCGCTGATGATATCAGCGTAAAGATCACCCGCTCCGTCGTCGATATCATTATCAAGAAAGAATTCTGATCTGTCAGCTGTGCAGCCTTAAACAGCAAAGATCCTGTCCTGTGTAAAAACCGGGCAGGATCTTTTTCTCATTTACAGGTTTCTTTTTCCGGTACTGAACTGAATTATTTCTTTTCAGACCGGCTTGATCATGATGTCATAGCACAGGAAGTCATTATGTCCCGTATCGACGGTACGGTACTCATATTCTGTGTAGCCCCGCTTCAGATAAAGCGCCTTGCCGGGGAAGGAGGCGTCCAGCATGATTTCCGTATAATTCTGCGCGATCTCTGCTTCGGCAAAGTCCAGCAGTTCCTTGCCGTATCCCATTCCCTGAAACTGGGGCAGGACGAACAGACGGCATATTTCATTTTCCTTCAGGGTGACAGTGCCGACGGGAATATGATCCTGGTTCACGCACAGAAAAACACTGCCTTCGGTTATGTCGTCGAGAATGCTTTCGTCGCTGTGGTGCCTGAGGAAAAACAATACCGCGCCTTCCGGATAATAATGCGGGTATACTTCCCGGATTGTTGTATGGGTGATTTTCTTTACAGTCATGAAATCTGACTTCGCTGCTGCCTTAATACTCATAATCTCTCCTGACGGTACTGTTTACCCGCGGTCCTGCTCATCCTTCAGCATTCTCAGCTTTACCGATGAGTATACAAGGGTCACCACCGCGCACATGTCCGCGGCACCCATGATCCGCGTCAGGGTGTCAGGCAGTTCAAAGCCGGTGAAACTGCACACTGTCCAAATCACAGAAACAGCCCCGATGACAATCAGACTGATACTCCAGATCTTTTTCATAATAACTCCCTGCGGCATCCGGGAATGCCCGGCGCCATACACATGCATGATACAGCCTTACGGAAGAATCGTACCATATTCACATCCCTGTGACTATCTCTGCACACACAGTGCGCATGGATTCATGCCGGAAAAGGATCCGCGGACAGCCGGGCAGCGGTCAGACAGAAGAAAACGGGACAGCCGTCCGGCCGTCCCGTCCATCTGCAGTTTAAAGTTCGAGAACGCGCATGCTGTTGTAGCCCTGGTGGATCGCGTCGATGATCTTGCCCATTCTGACATTGTCACCGACCTGCACGCATTCAAGGCCGGCGTCGGCAATGGATTCGTACAGCCTCTGGTCCGGGCGGAAGCCTGCCGCGAAGACGACCGTGTCGCAGTTAAGCACATGCTCTGTGCCGTCCTTGATGTATTTCACGCCGTCATCGAGGATCTCTGTCAGCCTGGCACTGCAGATGATCTCAGTACCGGAGTTCTTCAGGAGATATCTCAGGTTCTGCTCATTGGCGACAAAGGATCCTCCCCTGGCCATGACCTTGTCAAGCATCTCGACAATGGTGACCTTCTTTCCTTTCATCGAAAGGTCGCAGGCCAGTTCGCAGCCGACGTCGCCGCCGCCGATGATGACGACATTATCGCCTGTCTTCTCTTCATTGAGGAATACAGGGATCGCTGTTTTCACAATCGGCTTGTCTTTCCCCGGCACCGGAATGATGATCGGATCGCATCCGGTCGCCACCACGGTAAAGTCAGGCGCGAACGCTTTGACTTCCTCCAGGGTAGCTTCTTTGCCGAGTTCCACATGAACGCCGTATTTGTCCAGCTGGCGGATCAGGTAGGCAACCTGGTCGCGGACATCCTTCTTGAAGTCCGGAGCGCCGGCTGCCGCCATGGCGCCGCCGAGGCGGTTTTTCTTTTCCCACAGAGTGACGTCAAAGCCCCTCTGGGCAGCGGTGGCTGCCGCTTTCATGCCGCCGGGACCGCCGCCGAGGACAAGAATTCTCTTCTTCTCCTTCACCGGTTCAAGTGTATATTCTGTTTCATGCATTGCTTCCGGATTGACCGCGCACGGTCTGGGCCATCCTTTCATGGAATTGAAATGGCACTCGCCGCAGCCGATGCACGGATTGACTTCATCCAGCAGACCCTTCTTCACCTTATTTGGCCAGTACGGATCCGCGATCAGGCCGTGACCGATGGCAATCAGATCCACTGCCCCGCTTTCAAGAGCCTCTTCGGCTGTGTCAGGATGATTCAGTTTGCCGTGCGCCATCAGCGGGATACTGCCGGTGACAGCGCGGATTGTCTTCGCGGCTTCAATGTCAAAGCCGGGCGGCTGATAGACACTGGAGACCATGCGCCATCTGCAGGAATAAGCGCCTCTTCCATAGTGGATCAGATCGACAAGGCCGGATTCCGCCAGGGTTCTGGCAATATGCAGTCCTTCTTCCAGCGGCCGTTCCGGATCATCCGCACTGCTGAGTGTCATCTTGACGGCGATCGGATAGTTTCTTCCGCAGACCCGGCGCACTTCCTCTATGATCTCCATCATGAAACGCATGCGGTTTTCCAGGCTGCCGCCGTATTCATCCGTTCTGTGATTCCATCTTGAGGAATTGAACTGGTCAATCAGATATCCGCCATAGGCATGGATTTCAATGATATCCACACCGGCGTCCATCGCGAATTTCGCGGAAACACCCATAGCTTTCACAAGACGTTTTACGCCGTCTGTGGGCAGTTCGCGGCAGATGAGCCGGGGATTATAGTAATTGGGACAGGGACTTGCGGAATACGGAGGCGTGTTCGGATCAATCCAGTTCATCCGGCCGATGCCCGGCGAAAGCTGGATTCCGAATTTGGCGCCGTAATGATGAACTCTTTCCGCCACCTGGTGCAGCATGTAAACATCCTTGATACTGGTCAGTTTCTGGCATGGCGCCGGTTCAAACTCTTCAGAGCAGACCACCGCGCCGGTCAGAATCAGGCCGGCACCGCCCTTTGCCCTTTCACCGTAGTAATTGACATCGCGCATGTTAAAGCCGTAGGTATGATCCGTCGTGGTTCCCATCGGTGCCAGCACAATGCGGTTTTTCAGCTGCATCGTGCCGATCTTCGTCCGTTCAAACAATTTCATTATCAGATGTTCCTTTCAGTATTTTCTGAGCATATCTCAGTGTTCTTCGGTTTAATTCTACTGCTCCTCATGCATGTTTGCCAAACCGATTCAAAAAAGGCGCCGGACATTATAACCGGCAGCCTTCCGCTCAATTATTCAGCTTTCATGACCTCTCTGATCATTTCTTCATCATCCGGGTAAATGTCAGTCAGTGTTTTCTGGATTTCTTCTTCCGGCTGATTCATGTCTCTTAATTTCTTCACGAACTTCCTGACGGCTTCGCCGCGTTCCTCTTTACGTCCTTCCTCAAGTCCTTCTTTACGCGCATCCCGTCTGATCGCATTTTCTTTCTCTATCTCCAGCATGATCTCTCTCCGTACTTCCGGATCTGTTCTTGCCTGTTCGA
>JAUNJW010000210.1 GCA_030533035.1 Erysipelotrichaceae bacterium | reverse complement strand
ACTGCGGGAAAGACAGTCAACTGACCTGCAGCCGGAACAATAAGCACTAAAAAACCTGGAATTTCTCAGTTCCAGGTTTTCATATGCTTTCTTATCTCTGGACTCTGGCGCCGGCACCGCCCATGATCGCTTCCACTTCTTTCTTGGAAGCCATGGATGTGTCGCCGGGTGTTGTCATCGCCAGTGCGCCATGCGCTGCGCCGTAGTTGACTGCGATCTCAGGATCGCCGGTTGTCATTAAGCCGTAAACCAGGCCGGACGCGAAGGAATCGCCGCCGCCGACTCTGTCGAGGATCTCGAGGCCGTCATAGCTCTTGGACATGTAGATCTCGCCGTCCGCGTAGCACATTGCCTTCCAGTCGTTGACTGTCGCTGTTTTGACTGTACGCAGTGTTGTCGCGACTGCCTTCCAGTTGGGATATGTCTTGACAGCTTCATTGAGCATCTTCTTATATCCGTCCAGATTGAGTTCCTTCAGGTTCTCGTCATTGCCTTCGATCTCAAAGCCGAGGCATGCTGTGAAGTCTTCTTCGTTGCCGATCATGACGTCGACATACTTTGCGATTTCCCTGTTGACCTGCTGAGCCTTCTCTTTTCCGCCGATGGCAGACCACATGGAAGGACGGTAGTTCAGGTCATAGGATACGATTGTGCCGTACTTCTTGGCTGTCTTGATCGCTTCAATGACAGTCTCGGAAGCTTCTTCGGAAAGAGCAGCGTAGATGCCGCCTGTATGCAGCCAGCGGACGCCCAGTGTGCCGAAGATATATTCAAAGTCGAAGTCTTTGGCTGTTGCCCTGGAAATCGCTGTATTGGCTCTGTCGGAGCAGCCGACCGCGCCTCTGATGCCGAAGCCTCTTTCGGTGAAGTTGATGCCGTTTCTGCAGACTCTGCCGATGCCGTCTGTCTTCATCCACTTGATCAGGGATGTGTCAACGCCGCCCTGGCAGATGAAGTCTTCCATCAGTCTGCCGACTTCATTGTCAGCGAACGCTGTAATGACGGCTGTCTTCAGTCCGAAGCACTTTCTCAAGCCGCGGACAACGTTGTATTCGCCGCCGCCTTCCCACGCTCTGAAGGAACGGGCTGTGCGGATTCTTCCTTCTCCCGGATCCAGTCTCAGCATGATTTCGCCAAGGCTTACCGCGTCAAATGCATATGTGCCTTCCGGCTTTAAATTCATATCCATGATTAACCTCTGATCTCCTTTACAATCTGTGCAGCTTCCGCTGTGATCTTTTCAATTTCGTCGAACTGGCCGGCCTTGATCATGTCGCCCTTGACCATCCATGTGCCGCCGCATGCGGCGATCTTGTCGCAGCTGAGATAGTCTCTCAGGTTCTTGAGATTGACACCGCCTGTAGGCATGAACTTGACCATTGTGTACGGAGCTGCCAGTGCCTTGATTGTGCTGACGCCGCCGAACTGTTCAGCCGGGAAGAACTTGCATACTGTCAGTCCCCTCTTGACTGCCTGGGCAACCTCGGAAGGAGTAATGGTTCCCGGGTAGACAGGAATATCCCTGCTGATGCAGTAGTCAACGATTTCCGGATCAAAGCCCGGGGAAACGATGAACTGCGCGCCTGCGTTCACTGCTCTGTCAACCTGCTCTGTGGTCAGGACTGTGCCGGCGCCAACCAGCATTTCCGGATAGGCCTTGCACATGATGCGGATGGATTCCTCGGCAGCGTCTGTACGGAAAGTGACTTCCGCGACACCCAGGCCGCCTCTTACCAGGGCACCTGCAAGGGGTTCAGCGTCTTTTGTGTCATTGAGGACTACAACCGGAACGACGCCGTAAGAAGAAAGCTTTTCATTCATTTTGTCAAACATTTCGTGACTCTCCTTCTCGGTTTACTCTTTGGTAAACCGGTTTACTAAATATATAGTACTTAATGTTTTACATTATGCAAGCGCTATCTTTTATTTTCTGCTTTTTTTGATTCTTTCTTTTATTTTATCTGATTTGCTCGCTTGTTTTCCTGATTTTCTCTGTATTTCAGGAAACAGTTCCCCTTCCCTGCAAGGCAGAAAAAAAGCAGGCACATGGCCTGCCTTGAGACTGCCGCTATCAGCCGAGCAGCTGGGCGATGGATTCCTTGGGCTGGAAACCGAGCGTCTGGGCTGCGACTTCTCCGTTTTTGAAGAAGATCATTGTCGGGATGGACATGATGCCGAATCTTTCAGCGACTTCGGGAATGTCATCCACATTGACCTTGACGAACTTGATGTCCGGGCGTTCGCCGGCGAGTTCTTCAACGATCGGTCCGACCATCTTGCAGGGGCCGCACCAGTCGGCATAGAAATCAACGAATACTGCAGCGTTGTCTTTCAGGATCTGATCGAAATCCTGTTCATTTTTTACGATATACATAATTGATTACCTCCATTGGTATTATGGCATCACCGCTGTGAATTTGAAATTGAAATGCTTCTTATTTGATCCGGGCTGCCGCTTCCTGGTCAAGAATCACGGTGACGTCGGGATGGTCCTGCAGGATGCTGGCCGGACAGTCGGTTGACTTGGGCCCCTTGATCATGCCGTAGACGGCATTTGCCTTGTTGGCGCCGGTGGCGATCACAATGATCTTCGCGGCCCGCATGATGCTGGCCAGGCCCATGGTGATGGCATGGGTGGGAACCTCGTCAATGTCGTCCTCGAAGAAACGGGCATTGTCTTTCCTTGTCTGCTCCTCCAGCTCCATGATATGGGTTTCCGACTCGAACGGTGTACCCGGCTCGTTGAAGCCGATATGGCCGTCGGTGCCTATACCGAGAATCTGCAGGTCAATCGTGACCTTTTTCAGCTCTTCCTCATAGCGTCCGCATTCCGCCTCCATGTCTGCTGCATCGCCATGGGGAATATGGATGGACGCTTCCGGAATATCCAGATTGTCAAAAAGATTCTCGTGCATGAAGGTATAGTAGCTCTGTTCATGGCTGCGGGGAATCCCGATGTATTCATCCAGATTGAATGTCACAACATTTTTATAGCTGGTGCCGTTGCTGTTGTGATCGGCGATCATCTTCTTGTAAAGACCGACCGGAGAGGAACCCGTGGCCAGTCCCAGTACAGGATTGTCCCTGGCAACGGTGGAGCGCATGATTTTGAACGCTTCGGAGCTGACCATATCATAATCATCAGCGATTACAATGTTGAACATGTGCGGCCTCCTTCTGAATGATCAGAATACTTCAATTGAATAAGCGGTTGTGAATGTCTTTCCGGCTTCCAGGAAAAGTGTTCCTTCTCTTTCCTCGAACGGAACCTTTACCTCTGTGAAGTCTGTGTGGCTGTGCCACGGCTCGATGCAGACGAACGGTGCGTTGGGCGACCAGAATGCCAGCCACTTGTAGCCGACGCAGCTGACCCGTACGCCATGTTTGCCGTCAGTCAGCGCCGCCCATGAGGAAGCGGGATCCGTAATGATAATGGTCGCGGCCAGCGCTTCTTTGTCCAGGGCAAGCGTGGTAATGCTGTCAGCCTTTGTTGTCAGCCATTCGAATGTCTCATGGTTGGAGAACTGGATGTGATAATCATCAAATGATTTTTCCGGCTCCACCGGGCAGTTGAACGCCGGGTGCAGGCCGAAGTTGAACGGCATGGTTCTGTCATTTTCATTCTTGATTGTGTAGGTGATGTCGAGCCTTTTGCCGCGCAGCTCGTATTTGATCTGCATTGTGAAGGCAAACGGATATTCGCTGCGGGTCATTTCATTGTCTTTGAGCTCCATGATGACGCAGTTGTCATTGTGGCCCACACAGGTGAATTCGCTTCTTCTGCAGAAGCCGTGGTTGCCTGTTTTGTACTCTTTGCCTTCGATGTGCAGAATCTTGTCCCAGGTGCTGCCGACCATCGGGAACAGGGTCGGGTTGCGGCCGCTCCAGAATGCCGGATCGCCCTGCCACATATATTCAATGCCTGTTTCATTGTCTTTGAAGCTGTGAATCTCCGAAGCGTGTTCGTCAACCGCAACACAAACTTCATCATTCTTAATTGTGAATGAAGCCATTGTCAATTCCTCCTGTCTTTATGATCTTTCTTTGTGTTCTGTCAGAGAAATTATACCATGATCAATACATTCTTTAAGATGTGCGCCAATTGAAATTTCGCAAAATGAAAAGACTGCGCGCCGTAACACGGCTCATGCAGTCTTGAAAAGAGATCTCTTCTTTT
>JAUNJW010000209.1 GCA_030533035.1 Erysipelotrichaceae bacterium | reverse complement strand
GAAGGCAGACGCTGAAAACAAAGCCGAGAGCGATCTGATGACCGCCCTGATCGACATCGTCGAAGCTGACATCCCGGATGTCATGATCGAAGACGAGGTCCAGGGTCAGATCAACCAGCTGGCAAACCAGCTGCAGCAGTACGGCATGAGCCTGACAAGCTACCTGCAGATGATGGGCCAGACAGCTGACCAGCTCAAGGAAAGCTACCGTGAGCAGGCATCCAACACCTGCAAGGTCAGACTTGGACTTGAAGCAATTGCCAAGGCTGAAGGCATTGAGCCGACAGAGGAAGAAATCGAGAAGCAGTACCAGGATATCGCTGACCAGTACGGCATGGAACTTGCCCAGGTCAAGACAGTCATCGATCCTGCCATGCTGAAGAACGATGTCCGCAACATGAAAGCAGTCGCATTGCTCAAAGGCGAATAAGTTTCAGCAGAGCTTAATATGATCGGGAAATAAGACGCAATGCGTCTTATTTTCGCAAAAAGAAAGAAAAGGAGGCAGCCATATGAGTCGCAGCATGACAATTACGGTACCGGCCGTCTGCACCAGGGGAATCATTCTTTTCCCGGGGCAGGACGTGATGATCGAAGTCGGCCGGCCAAAATCCATTGAAGCCGTCAACACCGCATCCAGCAGCTATGACGGAATGGTATGGATCGTCTGTCAGAAAGACATCATGGTAGACAATCCGGTGGAATCCGACCTCTATACAACCGGAACAATTGCCAAAATCAAAGTGGTCCGCCGCAAGGAAGGATTTATGCGGGTGACATTCACCGGCATGAAGAGAGCCCGTCTGTGCACCCTGCATGACAACCCTGACATGATGATGGCGGAAGTCGAACCGCTCGAAGAAATCCAGGGTGACAGCCAGGAAGAAATGGCGCTGGTCAAGAAGATTGTCAGCGAGTTTGAAAACATCTCCAATGTTTCCCAGATCTTCCCGCCTGACATGCTGCACCAGATGAGCAGGGGCGTCAGCGCGATTTCCCTGACCGACCAGTTTGCCCAGTACTTCATGTTTGATCAGCAGACCAAGCAGAAGCTGCTGGAAACCGCGGATGTCAACGAAAGAATGTACACGATTATCTCCGAGCTTGAGAAGCAGCAGAAATATTCGCAGATCGAGCAGGTGATCAACGAAAAGGTCAAGGAGAGAATCGACGACGGCCAGAAGGAATACTATCTGCGCGAAAAACTCAAGGCGATCAAGGAAGAACTCGGCGATGTGACCAACCTCACCGATGATGCCAGCCAGATCCGCGAGACCATTGAAAACAATCCGTATCCCAAGCACGTCAAGGAAAAAGCCCTTGAGGAACTGCAGAGATATGAGATGCTGCCGCCGGGAAGCGGCGAAGCCAGCGTGGAAAGAAACTACATCGACTGGCTGCTGAAGGTTCCCTGGTGGCAGGAAACACAGGACAACGAAGACCTCAAAGCGGTCAGAAAAGTCCTCGATGAAGATCACTACGGACTTGAAAAGGTCAAGGACAGAGTCATGGAATACCTGGCTGTCAAGCAGATGACCGGCAATCTCAACGCGCCGATCCTGTGCCTTGTCGGCCCGCCCGGCGTCGGCAAGACATCCCTGGCAAAATCCATCGCCAGATCGCTTGACAGAAAGTTTGTCAAGATGAGTCTGGGCGGTGTCCGTGACGAAGCTGAAATCCGCGGTCACAGAAGGACATATCTCGGCTCGCTGCCGGGCCGTGTCATCCAGGGCATGAAGAAGGCAGGCGTGATCAACCCGGTCTTCCTGATCGATGAAATCGACAAGATGGGTGCTGATTACAAGGGCGATCCGTCTGACGCGCTTCTGGAAGTTCTTGATCCGGAACAGAACAGCCTGTTCTCCGACCACTATCTGGAAGAACCGTATGACCTTTCCAAGGTCATGTTCATCGCCACCGCGAACTATCTTGAAAACATTCCGGCCCCGTTAAGGGACAGACTGGAAATCATCCAGCTGCCGTCCTATACGGAGATCGACAAGCTGCATATTGCCCATGAGCACCTGGTGCCCAAGCAGCTGGCAGCCAACGGCCTCAAGCCGGCCCAGTTCAAGATCTCCGACAATGAAGTTCTTGACCTGATCAGGCACTATACCCGTGAAGCGGGCGTAAGACAGCTCGAAAGAGTCATGGCGTCGCTGTGCCGCAAGACAGTCCTCGCGATTCTCAACGGCGAAAAGAAATCCGTTACCGTCACCAAGAAGCTGGCTTCCAAGTGGCTCGGCAAGGAAATCTATGAATACGGCGCCAAGGAAAAGAAGGACCAGATCGGCGTTGTGACCGGACTGGCCTATACAGAATTCGGCGGCGACGTGCTGCAGGTCGAAGTCAACCACTTCGAAGGCAAGGGAAGGCTTGTCATGACCGGCCAGCTCGGCGATGTCATGAAGGAAAGCGCCGAAATCGCGCTCGACTATGTCAAGGCCCACGCGGCTGATCTCGGCATTGATCCCAAGTTCTTCGACAGCCATGACATCCATATCCATGTCCCGGAAGGCGCTGTTCCCAAGGACGGCCCGTCCGCCGGCGTGACAATGACAACCGGACTTGTGTCCGCCCTGGCTGAAAAGCCGGTCCGCGCCAACCTGGCAATGACCGGTGAAGTTACCCTGAGAGGCAATGTCCTGCCGATCGGCGGCCTGCGTGAGAAATCACTGGCGGCCCACCGTGTCGGCATCCGCAAGATCCTGATCCCGAAGAACAACGTCCGCGATCTCGATGATGTACCGGCAGCGGTCAAGGAAGACATTCAGTTTGTGCCGGTGGAAAATGTTTCCCAGGTTCTGAAGGAAGCATTGGTGTAAATATGCAGTACCATGAGGCTAAACTCCTGGCAACTGCCGCCAACAAGACCCAGTGGCCCAAGAGCGATCTGCCGGAGATTATCTTCGCCGGCCGTTCCAATGCCGGCAAGAGCACGCTGATCAACGGCCTGGTCAACCGGAAGAATCTTGCCTATTCGGGCAAAACACCCGGCAAGACAAGACTGCTCAACTTCTTCACCGTCGACAATAAGGTTGTCTTCACGGATGCCCCGGGCTACGGCTACGCGACAAGCGACGCCAAAAGCGCCCTGGCATTTGAGAAGCTGATCGACCCGTACTTCCGGGAAAGAGAGCAGCTGAAGGGAATGATCCTGGTCGCGGATATCCGCCGGGTTCCCAGCGAGGATGACATCACAATGGCTGAATATGCCAGAAAGAGCCATCTTGCGATCTTTGTCGCCTGCACCAAGGCGGACAAGGTCTCAAAAAGCGCGGCCAATGCCAGCATGAAGAAGATTGCCGAGACACTCGGCGTCAGCCCGCGTCTTCTCGTGCCGGTCGCATCCCTGAAAAAAGAGGGGATGGATCAGCTGTGGGAAAAGATCGACCAGCTGGTGGCACAGTCAGTTCAGCAGTGAATACAGGCACCGCAGATGATTCTGCGGTGTTTTTTTTCACATGACGCACACAGGCGAAAGATAGGAATGAATCATTGAATATGATAGAATAGATCAGAATCGGAGGAATTTCGATGAAAGTTATGATCGCTGCCGGCGGCACCGGCGGACATATTGTCCCGGCTGTCTCGCTGGCGGATATATTGATGAAAGAAAAACCGGACACAAAGATTTACTTCTTCGGCTCCAGCAACCGTATGGAAGCCACTGTGATTCCGGAAGCCGGCTACCGTTTTTACGGGGTGCAGATGACCGGTATGACCAGCGGCGTCTCAGCCAAGCTGAAGTCGGCGTACTCGCTTGTCAAAGCAAGGCGGGCATGCCAGCACCTGCTTGAGCTGCAGAAACCGGATATCCTGGTCGCGTTCGGCAATTATATTTCTGTCCCGATCGTCGGGGAAGCGAAAAAGATGGGCATTCCTGTCATACTTCATGAGCAGAATTCATTCGCCGGCAAGGCAAACCGTTTCCTTTCCGGCAAGGCGGACGCGATTGTGTGCTGCTATGAAAGCAACCTGGAACAGTTCCCGAAGGAGAAATGCCGTGTCTACGGCAATCCGGCCGCGACCCTGGCCGCGGAAGCTGCCTTTGACAAAGAGGAGATCCGCCGCATCGGACTGGATCCGGAAAAACCGTTTGTCGTTTTCATGATGGGTTCGCTGGGCTCATCCTCTGTATCGGAAGTGATTGACGAAGCCTGTGAAATGTTCGATTCA
>JAUNJW010000208.1 GCA_030533035.1 Erysipelotrichaceae bacterium | reverse complement strand
ATACTATCCGGACGCGAAATTCCAGTACACCCCGGATTTCCTGTACAACCAGCGACTGGATATTTATATTCCTTCCAGGAACACAGCCATTGAATACCAGGGAAAGCAGCATTATGAACCGGTGGAATTCTTCGGCGGCGAAGAAGGAAACAGAAGAAATAAAGAAAGAGACTTCAGAAAACGGCGCCGCTGCAAAGCCCATGGCATTCAGGTCATTGACTGGGATTATGACCGGCCTCTGTGTGAAGAGTATTTTGAAGAGGCACTCATGCCGCTGATTGAAAAGGCATGTGATGATGGAAAAACTTCTGAACAATAAACGGGACATTGTGCTGATCAGGCACAGTGTCTTTTTCCTGTGTCATGCATTTGGGCGTCAGCTCAGGGCAAGGCAATGCTATAATGCAGGGAAACAAAAGAGAAGGGATGGACCGTCTATGGGAAAAGGGACAGGAGTAAAACAGATCAGTGACTACGCCGTTTACATGGTACTGGCAGCTTCGGTCTGCTTCGCGACCGGCGGCCTGTTCATGAAGCTGATCCCGTGGAACGCGCTGGCGATCAACGGGGCGAGAAATCTCATCGCTTCGATGGTGATCGGCATCTATATCCTGGCGACGCACCATAAGCTGAAATTCAATCCGACCGTGGCGGTCGGGGCTGTCTCAATGGCCGGCGTCACCACCTGCTACGCCATTGCCAACAAGCTGACAACGGCGGGCAACACGATTATTCTGCAGTATACCGCGCCGGTCTGGATCATGGTATTTGTGTATCTGTTCTTCGGAAAGAAACCCAGCAGGACCGGCATCATCTCATTGTTAATAGTCTTTGCCGGCATTCTCTGCTTCTTCTTTGAAGGACTCTCAACCGGCAAGTGGCTCGGTGACGCGATCGCTCTGCTATCAGGCATGTTTTACGCCGGCGTCTTCATGCTCAACAGCTTTGAAAAGGGCGACGCGCTCTCATCGGTCTTCTTCGGCCAGTTATTGTGCGGCGTCTTCCTTTCACCGCTGGTATTGAAGGAAACAGACTTCTCGGCGCCGGTGCTGCTGTCAGTCTTCTTCCTGGGCGCTGTCCAGGTCGGCCTGGCCTATATCTTCTTCACCACGGGCACAAAGTATATCGATCCGCTGACGGCTTCGATCATCAACGCCCTCGAGCCGATCCTCAATCCGGTTCTTGTGGCTGTCTTCTATGGTGAAAAGCTGGGAACCCTGTCATTCATCGGGGCCGCCATTGTCCTTACCGGCATTCTTTACTACAACATCCGGGAAGCCATGGAACAGAAAAGGCAGACGGTTTGAAAAAAGAACTCCCATTGATTAACATGAGAGTAACGGAGGAAACTCACAATGATTAAAGTATACGCAAGCACCAAATGCCCTTACTGCAGGGTTCTCAAGGAAAATCTGGAACGCAACCAGATCGCTTTTGAAGAGATCGATATTCTTGATAATCTCGGCAATCTCGGCGCCTTCCTGGCGCTGCGCGACAGAGATCCCGTCTTCGACCATCTCAAGGCCGCAAAGGATATCGGCATCCCGGCCCTGATTGATGAAAACGGAAAGGTCTGGACCGACTGGGAAGCCTGGCTTACTGAGAATAACTACAGAATCTTCATTCCCGAATCCTCACTGACCCAGTCCTGCAGCCTGGACAGAAAAGGATGCTGATGGGTGAACTTGACTGAAAAAAGGTAAAAAGCGGAAGCAGACAAGGCTGGAATTCAGGTGGATGAAAGAGAATTTCACCGCCGCGGAATTCAGGGGCCTCCACAGGGGAAAAAGACGCTGCAGACTGCAAAGCAGCTGCTGAATTCACAAAATCAGCTGTCTGCTGATGTGAATGAAAATCAGGGATCGCAGAGATCCCTTTTTTCAATTCAGTATACTTACCGGATCCTGTACAATCTTGCCTTCAGGACAGCCTGGGTGTATTCACCCACAGCGGTGAAACCACACATAATTTAATATCAGGCCCAGACGGCAGACGCAGCCTGTCCGAAACCTTTGATGAAGAAGAGATTTAACGAACACGCTCAGGCCTGATCCTGAGATCCCTGGGCTTTATTCCTGCTGAGAGTGCCTGCAGGTCCCAGCTGCGGTTGGCAATCTGGATATAAAGCCATCGGGGAAACAGGAAGGGCTGCGCATACATGTCATCCATGGGCTCACCGCTGTCGATGTGTTCTGCAAGAACAGATAATGCCCTGGTGACATTTTTCAGTGGACCGTATTTCATATGATCGATTAACACACTTACCAGCTCACCGGCGCCTACCGCAGCAGCGCCCTGATACTGATATCCTGTTTTTAAACAGAAATAGCGGACCATCGAAAGAAGATTCTTCAGCTGATGGCTTTCATAGAGACCGAGATTGGCAAGAATATAGATCTTTCTTCCCTGGCCGCAATGCGCTTCTTCCAGCTTTTCAAGAAAACGGATCACATTGGAGGGAAATCCATCCACGTAAAGAGGCATTGCCAGCACCAGTGTTTCCGCAGGCGATATGACATTGATCAGTTCATCCAGCCGGTTCCGGTATTCAGAAAGACGATAGAAGTCATACCTGTTTTTCATATTGCCTGCCATTTTTGTCAGGAATTTCTCACTGTTGGCATTCTTTCCCCGCATCGAGCAGTTAAGCAGGACTGTCTTTCCTTTGACAAACTGAGCAGAGCTGCTGTTTTTGTCTGATGGTATTTCCTCCTGTTCAAACAGGACTTCCTTTACATTGTTTCTCATATTGCGGCATACCGCGTACACATAGTTTATTGCCATCTCTTTTTCTTCCTGATTCAGATGATTTCCCCGGAAGATAAAGGTGATGTTTTTTATTTCGTCATAGCGCCGCTGATGATGCATCTCATGATCAGAAACCTCGAAATAAGGCAGCACATAGCCAATACTGCGGTCAAACACATTTTTGACAAAACTGCTGAAACCGCCATATGTGAAACGTGAGCTGTAAACAATCTCATCCGCTTCATTGATCAAAGCCGCCATCTCCTCAAAGCCGTCCCTGAAAACACACCTTCCCGGCGTCTTTTTCCAGCAGGTGAAGCAGCCGATGCAGGGATGGATCTCCTGATCAGGGTTCAGCACCGTCCAGCCGTCGTATTGTTCTGAATGTTTTTTCAGCTGCCTGCTGTCCATGTCAGTAATCAGCAGTTTTCTTTTTTCCATGTGCCAGTTCCTTTCTGAATACCCGGATTATTAAACATATTGTAACAGACAGTATCATCACAGCCTCCTGATCTGCTTCATGCATGCCAAAGCAGGAAAGATGCCATCATTGACCCATTGTTCACAATCCTTCCCATCTCTGTCTGAAAAAACTTTTTTTCTTTTTTTGAAAAAATCTGTGACCAGCCGCAGACGATTGCTGTGTATAGAGGTGTAAGGGCAAAGAAAGAGCCCGGGAGGATAATAAAATGTTTAAGACAATGATCGCAGGCGCAGCCGTACTCGCATTATTAACAGGAGCAGCAGCCATGAATAACACAGCAGACACACAGACACTCGGCGGATGGACAGCAACAGAAGAAACAGAGATCGCACCGGAAGTCCAGGAGATCTTCGATGAAGCAACTGATCAGCTGATCGGCGCTGACTATGAGGCGGTTGAACTGATTGAAACACAGATCGTCAACGGAACAAACTACAAATTCAAGGCAGAAAGCAGAGTCGTACGTCCTGGTGCGGAAAAGAAGACAGTGACAGTCACCGTCCATAAGGCACTGGACGGAACAGTGACAATTCTCGATATCGCAGAATAAGCAGCACACGCAGCATACGCAGCATACATTCAGGAACAGGCATTAACCGCTGTTCATGCATTCTTATCATGTATAATCTGAGATATGGAAGACTTTGAAATCGTTGAACTGTACTGGGACAGAGATGAAAATGCAATAACCCAGACGGACAGGAAGTACGGGAAATACTGCAGAAAGATCGCTTTCAGCATTGTGAATGACAGAGAAGACATGGAAGAATGCGTCAATGACACTTATCTGCAGACCTGGAACTCACTGCCTCCCCAGAGGCCTGAAAAGCTGAGCACATATCTCGGGAAAATCTGCCGCAACATTTCCATCAACCTGTATGAAAAGCTGATCGCGGACAAACGCGGCGGAAATGAGACAGACGCATGCCTGGATGAAATCAGTGAACTG
>JAUNJW010000207.1 GCA_030533035.1 Erysipelotrichaceae bacterium | reverse complement strand
TCTTCAGAAATTAATGAAGGAGGTTATGTATGGCAAAAAAGAGCAAACCGGCAGCAAAAGGCGGCGCTAAAAACAACAGCAGGAGAAGGAACGATAACAGAAACCGCAATTTCTCCCAGAACAACAGCCGCCGGGCAGCTGATATTCATGAAATTGAATATACCGACGGTATCACAGTCGGAGAGCTGGCTGAAAAGATCGGACGCCAGTCGAGTGAAATCATCAAGACACTCTTCATGGAGGGCCAGATGGTTACCATCAACTCGGCGCTGGATGACGAAATGGTACAGCTTGTCTGCATCGGTTACGATATAGATGCCACGAAAGTCAAGGAACGTGAGGAAGACAGTCTCGAAATCGACGAGACTACCGATCCAGAAAAACTTGTGGAGCGTCCTCCTGTGGTTACAATCATGGGTCATGTCGACCATGGTAAAACAACCCTGCTTGACACAATCAGAAGAACACAGGTGGCAGCCGGTGAAGCCGGCGGCATTACCCAGGCGATCGGTGCCTACCAGGTAATCGTTGACGGCCGCAAGGTCACATTCCTCGATACACCGGGTCATGAGGCATTTACAGCCATGCGTGCCCGCGGTGCCAGTGTCACTGATATCGCAGTTATCGTTGTCGCGGCGGATGACGGCGTCATGCCCCAGACAAGAGAAGCGATTGACCACGCCAAGGCAGCAGATGTTCCGATTATTGTCGCAGTCAACAAAATGGACCGTCCGGATGCCAATCCCGACAGAGTCAAGAATGAAATGAGCGAACTCGGCATCATGCCGGAAGAATGGGGCGGCGACACGATCTTCGTTCCGACTTCCGCCAAGAAGGGCGAAGGCATCGATGACCTGCTTGAAACAATCCTGACTGTCGCTGACGTCAAGGAACTCAAGGCGGATCCTGACCGTCTGGCTACCGGCACTGTCATTGAAGCAAAGCTCGACAAGGGCAGAGGCCCGGTCGCGACGCTGCTTGTCCAGAACGGCACCCTGAGACAGGGTGATCCGGTTGTTGTCGGTACATCTTTCGGCAAAGTCAGAAAGATGATCGATGAAAACTCGCACGAACTCAAGGAAGCCGGTCCTTCGACACCGGTTGAGATCATCGGTCTCAACGATGTTCCGGAAGCAGGCGACCTGTTCCGCAACTTTGACAACGAAAAAGACGCCAGAGCGATCGCTGACAGAAGACGCAGAAGAAAGATCGAGGCTGACAGACGCAAGACCAGCGCAATGAGCCTTGAAGATCTCTCCCAGCATATTGAAGCCGGCGATATCAAGGAAATCCCGATCATCATCAAGGCCGATGTCCAGGGTTCCGCTGAAGCTGTCAAGAGCTCCATGCAGAAGCTGGATGTCTCCGGTGTCAGCGTGAATGTAATCCACGCCACAGCCGGCGCGATCACCGAATCCGATATCATGCTGGCAAGCGCCTCCAAGGCGATGATTATCGGCTTCAATGTCAGACCTGACGCCAACATCCGCAAAAAGGCGGAAGAGGCAGGTGTCGAAATCCGTCTGCACAACATTATCTATAAGGCAACCGAAGAAATGGAACTCGCCATGAAGGGTATGCTCGAGCCTGTATACGAGGAAGTAGTCATCGGCCAGGCAGAAGTCAGAGAAACCTACAAGGCTTCCAGAATCGGCACAATCGGCGGCTGCATGGTCACCGACGGCAAGCTGACAAACTCCTGCGGCATCCGTCTGATCCGCGACGGTATCGTCGTCTATACAGGAAAACTCGGCTCTCTCAAGCGCTTCAAGGATGACGCAAGAGAAGTTCTCAACGGCTACGAGTGCGGTATCACGATTGAGAATTACAACGACATCAAGGTCGGCGATATCATTGAAGCCTATGTTGAGCAGCAGGTACCGGTGGAGTAATAACCTATGAGCAGCGTCAAACAGAAGCGCCTCGAAGGCATTATCCGCAAGAATATTTCGGATATCATCCAGTTTGAGGTCAAGGACGCAGATGTCGGTTTTGTGACAATCACTGATGTTGAAGTTTCCAACGACCACAGCTATGCGAAGGTATACTGCACTTTCCTCGGAAAGAATCCCCGTGCCCAGGCCGGACTGAAGGCTCTCAACAGAGCGAAGGGCTTTATCAGATCCCAGCTCTCCCAGCGTCTTTCCATCCGCCGCACGCCGGAACTGATCTTTGTCATTGATGAGACCGAAGAACACGACCGTCACATTGATGAAATCATCCGCCAGATTCATAAGGACGATCCGGAAGAAGAAATTCCTGAGGAAGATTCCGAAGAATAAGGCACAGAAGAACATATCCGCGTGATATGTTCTTTTTTTTCACTTTTTTTGAATTTCGAGTGAGGGGAGGCCATTTTCCGCGTGAATAAGACTGGTGAAAGGAGGTGATAAAAATGAAAAAAATCATGGTTGACTATGAGTCACTCGACTCAGCAGCATCCCGCATGGAAGAAGAAAACAACCAGTACATGCGCAATACGGAAGAACTGATGGCCACAGTCGAAAACCTGTCCGCTTCCTGGCAGGGCAAAGAAACTTCCGAATTCGCAGCCAAAGTTGCAAACTACCACGCGGACTGCCGCCAGCTTTCCATGCTGTGTACACAGTACATTGAATTCCTCAGGAATTCCTCAAGAGCTTACCGTGAAACACAGGATGAACTCGCCGCCCAGGCATCGCATCTCGCATAATGAAAAGGAGGACAGTTTATGACGATGATAAATGTTTCATTGGCAGAGGTATCTGA
Source organism: Erysipelotrichaceae bacterium (assembly GCA_030533035.1). Classification (GTDB taxonomy): domain Bacteria; phylum Bacillota_I; class Bacilli_A; order Erysipelotrichales; family Erysipelotrichaceae; genus Bulleidia. Next base: position 1,439 of record JAUNJW010000207.1, on the reverse strand, counting down.
TACGGCCGCAAAACTGCGTACACTCGGTGAACAGATGTACGAGGAACAGAATCAGATGAAACGGATCATGGATTCCCTTTCCGGAACATGGATGTCAGACGGTTCGGAAGAAATCCGCAGCCGCTTCAATCTGTTCGCAGCGCGCTTTGACAAACTGAAAAGCGCGATCGACGGGTATGTGAGTTATCTTAATCTGACAGTATCGAATTACGATAACCTCGAAACAACTGTTGCGTCGAATGCATCCGGCATGCAGTATTAAAAAAGCCGTCCTGACACTGGCGGCAGCGATACTGACTGTGGCAAGCACAGGATGCCGCCGGGAAACCGCAAACAGTATCACAAAGGGTGAATGGATTGATCTTCTGACGGAAAAAGCAGGCATGCTTTACCATACGGAAGAGCAGCCGTACTATCTCAACATCAGCGCGCAGTCTGAACACTTCAATGCTGTTCAGGCTGCCGTTGAATGGAAAATCCTTGATCCGGCATTTCCGTTTGAGCCTGACGAGATACTGAACCGGGAGTGGACAGCTTTTACACTGATGAATCTGATGCGTGACATGCCGGAAGGCAATCCTTCCGCCATCCGCGACATTTCAAAAACAATGTTTGCCAAGCAGGTGGCTTCGGCGGTTGCCTCCGGCCTTATGAAGACAGACCGCCGGTCGCTTTTCCATCCGAAAGACATAATGGACAGGGACGAAGCCCAAGCCTGCCTCGACCAGGTTGTCAGCCGCATCAATCACCGTACGGTTGAAAAGAACACAATGGAAATCGACTGGGGTGACGGTGAAGAGCACCAGCTGATTGAATACCGGCCGGCTGAATTCGATGAGGAAACAATGAAAGCCGTCATAGATCCGGATGTGCCTCTGAGCGCAGGGGATCTGATCAAATGGGATGACGGCATGGACTCCCGTTTTTACAAAGTCGCTTCCGTTGAAGGCAGCGAAGCACAGCTTGAGGAGTTCGATCTTTTCTCGGATCTTGAATCGTTCCACATAGAAGGCCATACGGAGCTGGATTATTCCCAGGCGGAGATTTACGACGGCAACGGCAATCTGATGAAAGAAGGGCCGACCGGCAATGTTGTCAGTGACCACATCCATCTGATGGCATCCCAGACAACCGCTCTCAAAAGCAATATCGGCGGCTTTGACGTGTCAGTAAAGCATTCTGACGGCTCCTATACATTTGAAGCGGTCAGAAAGTTTTCCGACAGCCTGAAAGCCTATGCCAGCCTGAAACTGAACGGATTCAAGGCAGATTACAATCTGAGCGGATGGGTCAACGGATTTAAAGACAGTTTTTTTATCTGCGACTTTACAACGACAGAAACCATCGGTGCCAATTATGATGAAAAAATGAATCTGGCCGGTGACTTTTCAAAGCTGGACAATGATCAGTTTTTCGCCAGCCTGAAAAACTTCATGCAG
>JAUNJW010000026.1 GCA_030533035.1 Erysipelotrichaceae bacterium | reverse complement strand
TCGTAAAACCCCATGGACACCATGACATCCGCTTCATCCAGGATCACCGTCTGCAGCATCTTTGTTTTGAACGTATGCCTCCGCAGATGATCAAGAAGCCTTGCCGGGGTGGCGACAACAATGTCTGCCCCTTTGGAAAACATCCTGACCTGGCGGTTCATGTCTTCGCCCCCGGCCAGCACAGCGGTGCGGACGCCTTCCTTTTTCGCAAACAGCAGCCGGATCATCTTTGCGCACTGAAGAGCCAGCTCCCTTGTCGGCACAAGGACCAGGGCAAAGGGCAGGTGTTTTCCTGAGCCTTGCGGTTCTGCCGTTTCCGCCAGCGGAATGGCAAAGGCGTAGGTTTTGCCGGCAGCGGTGGCGGCTTTGACCAGAACATCCTTTCCCGCCAGCATCTGCGGAATCGTTTCCGCCTGCACATCGGAGAGCTCTGTGATATTGATTTCTTCAAGAGCCTGCCTGAGAGGCTCTGAAAGATCACTGAATGTATATTTCTTTTCCATAGCGATTGGAAAATACCACAACTGGTCCGGTTTGTACAGCCGGCAGCTGTTACCGGAACGGGCAAATGCGTTGCATTCAGCTGACTGTGTGTTATCATAAACGGCGTTGAAGGAGTACTGAAAATGAGCACACGTTTTGAATATAAACCGCATGGAGTCTGCTCCACAAAAATGATCTTTGACCTCGATGGCGATGTCATTGAAAACCTGACCGTCGAAAACGGCTGCAACGGCAATCTCAAGGGGATCTCCGCACTGATCAAAGGCCGTAAGATTGACGAAGTCATCGGACTTCTTGAAGGCATCACATGCCGTGTCCGTCCGACGTCCTGCCCGGACCAGATCGCCCGCGGACTGAAGGCATACGCCGCTTCACGGCAGTAGCACCCATGCACCGGAAGGTGCTTTTTTTCTTTTCCGAAAATGCAGGAAAATCTTTCTTTCTGCAGAAAAAGAACAGGGAATATAATGAAACTGCAGAAACAGCAAAGGAAACAATCATATGAATGACAGCAAGCAGGTGACCATTGACACGCCGCTGATCCGTGTCAGGGGAACCGAAACAGACGGCTGCCGGCAGTTTCTCGGAATCCCGTATGCGAAAGCGGAACGTTTCCGCTACGCAGAGATGATTGAAAACTATGAAGAAACCGTCGACGCCCTCAGCTTCGGCAGCTCATGTCCGCAATACAGGCAGTATTTTCCCCAGCTCGACAACCCCGAAAGACTTTTCTATCACAAGGAATTCAGGGAAGGGATTGAGTTTCATTATGACGAGGACTGCCTGAATCTCAATATCTTCACCCCGGCTGAAACAGGGCACTGCCCGGTCGCTGTGTTTATCCACGGCGGCGGCTTCAACTCGGGTTCAAACCAGGAAGAGCCGTTCCGCGGCTGTGAGCTGGCGAGAAGAGGCATCATCACGGTTTTTGTCAATTACCGGGTAGGGGTGTTCGGGTATCTGACCCACGAAGAGATTCAGAATGAATACGGCCGGGACGGCAATTTCGGGCTCGATGACCAGCGGACTGCCGTGAAATGGGTGAAAAAGTTCATCGGCGCTTTCGGCGGCGATCCTGACAACATCACCCTGTTCGGCCAGAGCGCCGGCGCGATTTCCATCCAGTATCTTCTTCTCGATCACCGCAACGCGGGGCTGTTCCGAAGGGTTTTCATGATGTCGGGCGCCGGACTGTTTCCGAAATTCGCTTTGCCCCGCAAAGCCGAAGACACCAGGGAATACTGGCTGCAGCTGATGGAGAAAGCCGGCTGTTCCTCTCTGGATGAACTGCGCGCTCTCGGCGTCCGGGAGCTGCTCACTGCCGCTCAGGAAATGAAGCAGGAGCGCAAAGACACGCTTTACAACACCATGCCTGTCATTGACGGATATCTGCTGAACGGTCCGGTGGACCTGCTGATCAGAAATCCCATCCGCTGCGGCTGCATGATCGGATATACAAACAACGACATGTACGCGCCTCTTATGGCATACATCGGCAATCAGTACGGCCGGAAGAACGACGCGTATATTTACTTCTTTGACAAAGACGCGCCCGGTGATAACAACGGCGCTTTCCATTCCTGCGACCTGCGTTATCTGTTCGGACGGCTGGAGCAGTCATGGCGGCCGTATACAGAAAGAGATTATGAAATCTCACGGCAGATGACGGATTATTTCGCTTCCTTCGCAAAAACCGGCAATCCCAACGGCAAAGGCAGGCCGGGCTGGCAGCAATGCCGTAACGGCATCCTCAGCGTGCTGCGGTTTACAGAAGAGAAGACAGCGATGGGAAGCGTTCCGTACCGGAAGCTTTCACTCAATATGATCAGGAAAGGAAACCCGAAAGCATGAAATTCCATCATGAATTCAGACTGAAAAACAATGGCGGCACATTCATGGAATTTGAGGCGGACGGCGTTACCATGCGCCTGGACTTCTTTGACCATATCCTGCGCGTTTCCATGATCAGAGACAGGCAATCCATGCTGAAGACATGGAGCGTCGCTCCCTCAGGCGTCTGTCCGCTGAACGGCCGTGACAAACTGTCGCAGGAGGGTTTTGTCACGCAGACGCCGGCTGTCAGTGAAAACGAAGGTTCGGTCCAGTTTGAGCTTGACGGGATCCGGTTTACCGTTGAAATGCTGAACTTCAGAATCACGGCGGAAAATGAAAAGGGAATCCTCTATCAGGACAGAAACGGCCTGGCTTACAATTTTGAAAACGAGCTTGGCGACGGCACCGTGCATTATACCCGCCGCGAGGAAGAGCAGAAAATATTCGGCCTTGGCGACAAGAGCGGCCATGTAAACAAAAACGGCCGCAGCTTTGAACTGTCCACCGGCGATGCGATGGGATTCAGGGCGGACTATTCCGATCCTCTCTACAAATATCTGCCGTTCTACATCTGTGCAAACAAAGCCGGATCATACGGAATGTACTATGACACTTACAGCAGCGGCAGGGTCAATTTCGGCGAGGAACATGACAATTACTTCGAACCGTTCAATTCCATCCGCTATGAAGAAGAAAACATGGTTCTCTATCTGATCACGGGTACCCCGGCTGAGATTATCCAGAGATTCAACGCCATGACCGGCGGCATCGCGCCGGTACCGCAGTGGGCCTTTTCCTACTGCGGCAGCACGATGGAATATACCGACGCTGATGACGCTGACGCCAGGCTCCGCGGATTCGCTGGCCAATGTGAGAAAAACGGAATCAGGGCAGGGGGATTCTACCTTTCCAGCGGCTATACGCAGATCGGGGAAAGAAGATGCGTCTTCCACTGGAACCGGGATAAGATCCCGTCACCGCAGGATCTGTCTGATTACTTTGAAAGCCACGGCATGAAAATCATGCCGAATATCAAGCCCGCTTTTCTTTCCGACCATCCGCTGTATGACACCATTGCCCGCAATGGCTGGTTCCTCCATTACAGCGACGGTTCACCGGCCGTATTCCCGTTCTGGGGCGGCATGGCAAGCTATCTGGACTTTACCAATCCGGCCGCCTATGCGTTCTGGCAGCAGTGCGTGAAGGAAAGTCTGATCCGTTTCGGTTATCAGAATCTGTGGAATGACAACAATGAATATGACGTCCACGACGGGGATGTTTATGCCTGCGGCTTCGGCCGCCAGACAAAAGCCCGCCTGATCCGGCCGCTGTTCTCATACCTGATGGCCAGGGCAGGACGTGAAATCTGCATGGAGGAAGCTGATTACGGCGGTGATCTGCCGTTTATGATTTCCCGCTGCGCAGCGGCCGGCATGCAGAGGGTTGCGACGACATGGACCGGCGACAATTACACGGATTTCCGTGATCTGCGCTTCAATCATTATCAGGCGATGACCATGTCGCTTTCCGGATTTGCTTTCTTCGGCCAGGACATCGGCGGCTTTGCCGGTCCGAAACCGGGCCGGGAACTCTTCCTGCGCTGGCTGCAGTACGGTGTGTTCACCCCGCGGTTTGTCCTGCATTCCTGGAAGCCGGGTGAGCCTTCCAATATGCCATGGCTGTATGAGGATCTGATGGATACGGTGAAGATGATTTTTGATCTCAGGGAAAAACTGGTGCCGTATCTCTATGAACAGATGAACATATGCGTCAAAGAGAACATGCCCCTGATCCGTCCGGTGTTCCTGTATGAGCCCGGCTATGACACGGAAGCGGACTGCTTTATGTGCGGCAGTGAAATCCTTGCCTGTGGCGTCTTTGATGAAGGCTGTGATTCAGTGCATGTCAGGCTGCCTGCGTTTATTGAAAAATGGAAACTTAGAGGTGAGGGGGCAACAATAAAAGGAGGCACAGAGCTTGATGTGCCCTGCACCCCCTTAGATCTGCCGGTGTGGTTTGAAAAAGCCTAGATCTCGATTTCCTTATTCTCGTATGATTCCTTGAGCTTCAGTTCCTTCAGGGCCTGGAGCTCTTCTGTTTTCTGTCTGGACAGCGGGTAGGAAACAAACAGCAGGAATGCCATGATGCCGAACATGACGGCCGGAATCAGGGTGCCGAGATCATACATGATCTTCAGGTTGGCAAGTGTCTGAACCGCGCCTTTTTCATATTTGTAATGCATTCCCAGCAGCGCTCCGTTGACACAGACGGCGGCCAGCACCTGGCCGACTTTGCGGAAGAGGTTGAAAACGGAATAGGCGGTGCCGTCATCGCGGCTGCCTGTTCTGACTTCAATGTCATCGATCGCGTCGGCCACCATTGCCCACAGCTGCATGACCAGCGTTGTCAGGCCGCAGCCGCTGATGAAGTTCATCGCCAGGAAGATCCATAACAGCTTCGAAGGCTCCATGCCTCTCAGGAAGAACAGGATCAGATTGGCCAGGGCGGCTACGGTCATGCCGATGGCCGTAACTTCCTTTTTGCCTTTCTTTCCGGTCAGCTTCGGCAGGAAGAACATGAAGATGATCATCGGTGAATAGGTGCATGCCTGGGTGGCGAGGTTCATCCAATTGGCATGGAAGTAATCATCAAAAAGATATGTGTAGAAACTCTGTGTGAACATCTGGCCGGCCAGAAGAAGCATTGATACCATCGTGACCGCGACGAAGGCGCGGTTATGGAACAGCATCGTGATTGCCTTTTTCGACGCTCCCGGTTCCTTCGGCTGCGGTTTTGTCCTGACTCTTTCCCTGTTCATCGTAAAGCTGACCAGCAGCATCACGCATGACACAATGGCCATGATGATGACGCCCCTGATGACCGGTCCATACTGCATGTCGGTAATCACTTTCCCGTTTTCGCCGATGACCGGATTGCCGGCTGCGTCAAGACGATCGGCATAGGCGAAACTGGCGATCAGCAGGACGGGGATGGAGCCAAGGGCAGCACCGATCGAACGGAATACGGAAAGCTTTGAGCGCTCATGGGCGTCCGTTGTCACGACCGATGCCAGGGATCCGTAGGGGATCTGCAGCACGGTATAGGCCATGCCGAAGAAGATATATGTGCATGTCGCGTAGACACAGGTGGCGGTATAATGACCTTCCTCACCGATTCCCGGCAGTTTCAGGAACATCAGCACCGCCGAGACAGCCAGCGGGAGGGCGGCGTAAAGAATCCATTTCCGGTAGCGTCCCAGGGGTCCCGGTTCGACGGTATCGCAGATGCGGCCCATGATCGGGTCGTTGATACCGTCCCAGATTCTGGCAATGATGAACATGATCATGATAAACAGGGGACTCAGATGGAAAATATCCGTATAGAATTTCTGAAGAAGTGTGGTGACCAGCGCAAAAACAAGGCATCCCGCCGTGTCCACCATGGCGTAGCCGATGTAGTCCTTCGCTTTCAGTCCGCTGGTACGGCTGATATAGCTTTGATTATGTTCTGACACAGTAATCCTCCTGTAGAAGTTAAGACAGGAATATTGTATCACAGAGCAGGATCCATCCATCCGTTTGTCTTTTGGCGGGGATGCTGATAAAATCTGCTTGTTTATTAAGAGGTAGTTTATGGAATGGGTGATTATCCTTGTCTGCATCATTGCGGACCAGGTCTCCAAATATATGATTGAGACAAACGCGGCGCTTCATGAAGTCGTGCTGATCAGAGACTTTTTTCATATCACATATGTGAAAAACACAGGCATGGCCTGGTCAATGCTGTCGGGACAGACCGGTCTGCTGGCTCTTATCTCGGCAGTCGCCATCGGCGTGATGCTGTATTACCTGCTGAAGGGAAACAATGACAGGCTGACAAAGATCGGTCTCTCACTGATGATCGGCGGCGCCGCCGGCAACCTGATTGACAGGCTGCTGCTGAACTATGTGCGTGATTTCCTGAATTTCTATATCTTCGGATATGATTTCCCGGTTTTCAATATCGCGGATTCCGTGCTGTGCATCGGCGTGTTTATTCTCTTGCTCGCGTCAATTCTGGAGGACAGGAAAAATGGCTGAAGAAAAATGGATTGTGGAAGACAACGAAAACCTGAGAATAGACCGCTGGCTTTCGGAAAACAGCGGGCTTTCCCGTACAAGAATCCAGGAACTGGCGAAAGCTGGCATGATTTTTGTCAATGACAAGGCAGTCAGAAGCAGCTACAAGGTGGCGCTGAACGACGTCATCACCTGCGATGTGCCGGACGACGAGCCGATCGACGTAAAGCCCGAGAATATTCCGCTGGACATTCTCTATGAAGACAGCGATGTGATCGTTATCAACAAGCCGAAAGGCATGGTTGTCCATCCCGCCCCGGGCGTCAGCACCGGCACCCTGGTCAACGCGCTGCTGTACCACTGCACTGACCTTTCCGGAATCAACGGCAAAATCAGGCCGGGCATTGTCCACAGAATCGACAAGGACACCACCGGCTGCCTGGTTGTCTGCAAAAATGATTTTGCCCACGAGGCAATCGCGAAGCAGCTGGAAAACAAGACATGCCACCGTGAATACAAGGCGGTTGTGGCCGTCAACATTCCCCATGACGACGGTCTGATCGACGCGCCGATCGGCCGCGATCCCCGCGACCGGCAGAGAATGACTGTCACGGAAAAAAACAGCCGCGAAGCCAGGACGAAGTTCCATGTTCTGGAACGTTTCTACAACGCGACTTATATTGAGTGCGAACTGGAAACCGGCAGAACCCACCAGATCCGCGCCCATATGAAATATATCGGCCATCCGGTTGTCGGTGATGAAAAATACGGCAAGCCCTGCCGCTACATGGATACGCAGGGGCAGGTTCTTCATGCCTTCAGGCTGACATTTGTCCATCCCCGCACCAATGAGGAAATGGTTTTCGAGGCGCCGCTGCCGGATTACTTTGAAAAACTGCTGGAAATCCTCAGGAAGGAGAGCGCAAGGTGAAAAAGCTGAAAAAACCATACGCGACTTTCGTGATCCTGGCGGTCTGCGTGCTCATCCAGGCAGCCATCACCTTTACCGGCGGTGACAATGAAACCGAAACGGCTATTCTGTTCGGTGCCTATTACAAGGCGCTGATCATGGCCGGCGAATACTGGCGTGTCCTTACATGCGGCCTGGTCCATATCACGATCTGGCATCTGTTTGTCAACGCCCTGTCACTCATGAATATCGGCACGGTGTTTGAACAGCGCTTCGGCATCCTCCGCTATCTGCTCATCCTTTTCGGGTCGGTAATCGGAGGCAGCCTGTTCATGTTTGCCCTGGAGGGCAATACGGTTGCGGTCGGTCTCTCCGGCGGTCTTTATGGTCTGATGGGCGGCTACATCGTCATTGTCATGGCCAACGGCAGCTACAAAAGACCTGATGTCATCAGCCAGCTGATCCGGGTTGTCCTGATCAACCTGATGATCAATTTCATGCCCGGCGTGGCCGTCAGCGCCCACATCGGCGGCTTCCTGTTCGGAATGGTGATTACCGCCCTGTGCCTGAAGGAATACCCGCAGTTCCGCCGCTCGATGGCAGTATGCGGGATTGTCCTGCTTGTGATGACCGGCTGGTTTGTCAGAAAAGGCGCCGTGATCCGTGAAGACCAGAAATACCTGATGACAGATCTGCGGGTACTGGCGACTGAAAAACATTATGGTTTCAGCGGCCATGCATTCCGTATGGCGGCGAATCTTGATAAAATATACGGGTATGAAGATATGCTGACAAGCATGCTGGAGGTGACTGATGTCGACTAAACGCGAAGATGTTCTCAACTGGGATGAATATTTCATGGGCCTTGCCCATCTGTCCGCCTGCCGCTCCAAGGATCCCAACACGGCAGTCGGGGCCGCCATCGTGGATGAAAACCACCGGGTCGTCTCGGTTGGCTACAACGGCTTCCCCAAAGGCTGTTCCGACGATGAATTCCCCTGGGGCCGGGAAGGCGGCACGCTGAACACGAAATATGCCTATGTCGTGCATGCGGAACTCAATGCCATCCTCAATTCCAAATGGCCTGTCACCGGCTGCACGATCTATGTATCGCTGTTTCCGTGCAATGAATGCGCCAAGGCAATTATCCAGTCCGGAATCCGCCGGATTGTCTACGAATCCGACAAGTACAACGGGACTGACAATAATATCGCTTCCAAGCGGATGCTGAGAGCGGCCGGTGTCGAACTTTGCCGGCTGGAAAACACCATCCATCTGGAAGTCCATAAAACACGCAATCCTGAACTGATCGAAGAAGAATGAAAATCAAAGCAGCTCACAGGGCTGCTTTGATCTTTTCCGTATTTTTGAAATGCAGCTTGGCGACTTCGCCGAGCTTTTCATATCCGTATTTCCTGACAAACTCAATGCCGCATCTGTCGACAGCGGCGCCGGCACCTTTGACAAATTCCATATCCCAGGCTTCCGACATCTGTTCCATCGAACGGATAAACGCGTAGCGGGCAATCAGTGACGCCGCCCCGACGGCAGGATAATGATCCTCCGCCTTTGTTTCAAAGTGAATGCCGCGGACAATCTGCTTTTCATTTTTCAGATAGCTGTAATAGCTGCGCTCCGGGGTGAACTGGTCAACAACCTTAAAGGGGGGCAGCGGCGCTTTCTTCATCAGGTTCACGTACGCCTGGTTATGGAGCTTTGCCTTGATCGCGTTGAGATTGCTCGACTCATGGACACGGTTGTATGTGCTGTTGCCGACAATCAGCAATGAGTATTTCAGCTGCTGCATCAGCTTCGGGGCAATCTCCCGGATCTGCTGGTCCGTCAGCTTCTTTGAATCCCTGACGCCAAGTTCCCTGATCAGGTCCATGTCCGCTTCGCTGACAATGGCGGCGCAGACGCAGACCGGACCGAAATAATCGCCGGTGCCGACTTCATCGCTGCCGGCCTGGGGCAGTATGTCACCGCTGGCAGAAGGGGATTCCGCAGTCCTGACAGGGGCATTTTCAAAGGCGGCGGCATAGACCATGGCATCCTTTCCCTGGAAAACCGTCTTGCCGGATTCATAGCAGGTGATCACACAGTTTTCCGGACGCAGCTGAAAACGGGCATAGGGAGGAGTTTCCGCCTCAAATTCACGCCATGACTCATACAGCTTCTTTTCCTGATCGCGCGTGAGTTTTAATGTTCTGAACGTTTCTGTTGTCATATGCTATAATTCTACCATACGTACGCGCCGGCAGTAATGTGTCAGGTGCGCCTGGAGGTTTCAAGATGTTTACTGTTGCAGAAAACTGGTATCTGCCGATCAATATCGCTGTGGTCGTCGCATTCCTTCTGTTTATCCTGATCGGGGCCAAGAAGGGATTCCTGCTGATGATCGTCAGCCTGCTGGGAACGGCGGTTTCCTTTATCGGTGCCTGGTTCTTTGCCGGCATTCTGGCGGATTATATCCGCCTGTGGCCGAGATCATGGGCAATTCTGCAGAATACAAAACTGGCGGCTGCCTCATGGCAGTTTATGAACCACATCTGCTGGTTCCTGACCCTGTTCCTGGTTCTGCGTATTATAACCGGCTTTATCACAATGATCTGCCGCGGCCTGCAGGATGTGCCGATCATCAAGCAGATTTCCGTGGTTCTCGGCGGCGCCCTCGGCGCGGCGGAAGCGATGCTGTTTGTGCTCGTCTTCTCCATCGCCCTGAATTCACCGCTGTTTGTTAACGGCGCCACAGCCGTGGAAAACACAATGGTCTCCAAAATCAATGAGCTGACGGGCATGGTCTATGACCGCCTGCTTGAACCGTTATATGACGCCGACGCCTTCAACCAGGCTTATGAGAACGCCGCGGAAATGACCAATGAACAGCGTGAAAAGCTCAGGGCATGGCTTGAGGAAAGAGGCTACTCCGCGGATGTCGAAGGCATCACGGTGGTGGAAGAAACAGCCGCGCCTGAGGGTGAGGCCGCGGAAGGCGAAGCAGCGGAAGGTGAGACAACAGAGGGCAACTGATGTCTGTTGAGAAAAGTCTTGAACTGAATATGATACTGGCACAGGCAGCGAGGTACTGTGCCTTTTCACTTGGAAAGCAGGCTGTCCTGGATACTGTTCCGTCCTATGACCCGCTTGTGATCCGCCGCGACCACGCCAGAATGTCAGAGGCTCTTAAAGCGACGGTCCGCTACGGGACAATCCCGATGGCCGGAATCCGTGATCTCAGCGAAATGCTGCAGAATGCCGCCAAAGGAAGAACCCTGAGCGCCCAGGACCTGATCAGCGAAGTTCATTTCATCCAGGGGATCCGCAGCATGGTTTCCTACCGGAAGGAACTGACGGATTTTGAACACCCGGCACTGGATGACCTGATCGACACCCTGGTGATCCATGAACATACAGAAAAAACAATTTCCCGCTGCATCAACGAATACGGCGAAGTGATGGACAGCGCCTCCCGTGAACTGTCTGAGATCCGCGCTTCCATCCGCCGCAGCGAGCATGATATCGCCCAGGCTGCGAACCGCTTTGTGGCCAGCCATCCCGACAGTGTTGTCGACGGCATCATCACATACCGTTCCGGGCGGGCGATGATCCTTGTCCGGGCTTCGGAAAAGAACCAGTTCGGCGGGCTTGTCTTCGGCGACAGCGCTTCCGGCCAGGCTTCCTATATCGAACCTGCCGCGCTTGTCACACTGAACAACAGGCGCCAGCAGTTTATTGAAAAAGAACAGCAGGAAATCGAGCGCATCCTGCAGGAGTGTTCTGCCGCGGTCACAAAGGTGGCCCGGGAAGAGCTTGCCAATCTTGAAACCTGCACAATCCTTGACACCGTGTTTGCCAAGGCCCAGTGGGGTGCCGCCAACGACGCCTGCGCGCCCCAGCTGACCCAGGAAAGAAACCTGGAAATCATCAAGGCCCGCCATCCCCTGATTGAAAAAGAAAAAGTCGTCGCCAATACTTACCGGCTCGGCAATGACAAGAGGATTCTGCTGATCACCGGTCCCAACACCGGCGGCAAAACAGTATCCATGAAAGTGATCGGCCTGTTTACGCTGATGACATACTGCGGCATTCCGCTGACCTGCGATTCCGCCGTGATTCCGTTTTTTGACAGGGTATTCGCCGATATCGGCGATGACCAGTCAGTCGTCAGTTCGCTTTCCAGCTTCTCCGGCCACACCCGCAAACAGGCGGAGGTCTGCCGTGAGGCAACGGAAAACTCGCTGGTTCTGCTTGATGAAGTCGGTTCCGGCACAGATCCGCGCGAAGGCGAAGCACTGGCAATCGCGATTCTCAACCGTCTGCGTGAGCTGCGCTGCATGACTGTCGCCACGACCCATTACGGCCGGCTCAAGGCCTACGGCAAGCGCCATGATGACATCCAGCTGGCCTCGGTGGAATTTGACATGAAGCAGCTGATGCCGACATACCGCTATATTGAAGGAACCACCGGCTCTTCCAATGCCTTTGAAGTGGCTGAACGCTACGGCCTGCCGAAGGGTATTGTCAAATACGCGCGCTTCCTGCGCGACCAGGCAAAAACCGAAGAGGATGTTCTGATTGAACGCCTCGAGGCCCAGCTGAATGAAACCCGCCGCCAGGGCGAGGAGCTCCAGAGGCAGATCGAGGAAAACAAACAGGAGGCAGAAAAGCTGCGCCGTGAGAAAGCACAGCTGGAAAAGCAGAAGGATGAATTCCGTATGAACGCGGAAAAAGAAGCTGCCGCCTATATTGAATCCGTCCGCCAGGAAGCCGATGAGATTCTTGAAAACCTGCGCAGCCGAAAGGACATCCGTGTCCATGAGGCGATCGCCGAACGAGGAAAACTGTCTCAGATTATTGAAACAGCACCGGAACAGGAACCGGATCCCGATGCGGAATATCATGTCGGGGACGCCGTTGAACTGCGTTCCAGCGGCCAGGTCTGCGAGGTTGTCTCGATCAGTAAGAAGGATATCCGCATCCTGCTCAACGGCAGGGAGATCCGGGTGAAGAAGGACCAGATCCGGCCCAGCGCCCATGTGATCCCGAAGATTAAAAACAAACCGGTCACATCGGTGAACATCGCCGACAGAAACATCTACGCGTCCATCCCGCTGCAGTGCAACCTGATCGGTCTGCATGTGGATGAGGCGCTCGACAAAATGGCTGACTACA
>JAUNJW010000206.1 GCA_030533035.1 Erysipelotrichaceae bacterium | reverse complement strand
CAGCCGCCCAGTTCCTGTTCCAGATACAGTGGTGTATCGAAATGCCAGATGGTGACCAGCGGCTCGATATTGTATTTCTTCAGTTCTTTGAAAACATCACGGTAATGCTCAACACCTTCTTCATTGGGGACCTTTTCAATTCCCTTCGGGAACAGACGGCTCCAGGAAATGGACATTCTGTATACCTTGTAGCCCATCTCAGCAAACAGGGCGATGTCCTCCTTGTAATGATGATACTGGTCTACCGCCTTGTGGTTGGGATAGTAGTAATCCGGATTGACATAATACGTCGCGCCTTCAGGAAGATGATCGAACTGGTTCATCTTTCCCGGCTTGCCGTCCTTGTCGAGATACGTAATATAACGGGGTTCAGAAACCGTTCCGCCGGTTGTCACATCGGTCTTGGCCGGGCCTCTTCCTCCCTCATTCCAGGCACCTTCAACCTGGTTGGCAGCGGTGGCGCCGCCCCATAAAAAACCTTTCGGGAAACTCATAATTATTGTGTCCTTTCTTTTTTCTTAATTATAATTGCAGATCGGGTTTCATATTCATGTTTCTTCAGTTTCCGCAGCAGACTTTTTTCCGTCAGTAAAACAGATTTCCGTTCAGTTCTCGTTATTGAAGGAACGGAAGTCTTTTACTTTCTCATTGAATTCGATAATTCTCGGATCCACTTCCTCTTTGGGCTGCTTGAGATAGTAATTGATATCTCCCCTCTTTTCCGCTTCCGCGAAATACCAGCACTTGTAGTCAACAATCTTCATCATCTCATTCAGGTCATCGATTTTCTCCTGCAGGCTCTTTTTATATTTTTTAAAAAGAACCAGACGTTCATGAATTGTGCTGTTGCCCTGCATATAGAGTTCCATGAACTCCCTGATCTCTTTGATCGGCATGCCGATGTGCTTGAGCACTGAGATTGTGTACAGGGGTTCAAAGTCCGCCTCGCTGAAAAGGCGCTTTCCTGATTCTGTCCGTTTGACAAATGTGAGCAGGCCTTCCTTGTCATAGTAGCGCAGAGTATAGGCACTGATGCCGGTTCTTTCCGCGACATCCTTGATTGTGTAGAATTTTTCCATAATATTTCACAGTCCCCTCTTGACTTAGAGTATACTCCAACTTCTAAACTGAAGCTGTAATCATTAAAGAGTATGGAGGAAAAAACTATGACTCAGGCAAAAGCAGAAAGAATCCCGATGACAAAAGAAGCATTCGGACCTAAAAACAATACAGAAGTGACATGGCTTGGCGGCGGCGGAGCGATGATCAACTCAAGAGGCGTCGTCATCCTGATTGACCCGCTGCTGGAAGGCTTCGACATGCCGATCCTGACAGACGCGCCGGTAACAGTCGATGAATGCGGCCATGTGGATGCGATCATCATCACTCATTGCGACAATGACCACTTCTCCAAGCCCACCCTTCTTGATCTCAAAGACAGAACCGATGAGATCCATACAACAAAGTATGTGGCAGAGCTCTGCCATGAGATCGGCCTTGAAGCATACGGCCATGACATTCATGAATCCTTCAATGTCAAAGGCATCACCATCACCCTGACACCGGCTGACCACGCATGGCAGAACATGTCCCCCAAGCATTCCAAGGTCAGACACTATGAAATGGAAGACTTCTGCGGCTTCCGACTTGAAACAGAAGACGGTGCAATCTGGATGCCCGGTGATTCCAGACTGATGCAGGAACAGCTCGAACAGAAGCCGATGGACCTGATCCTGATGGACATCTCCGATTCCAGCTGGCATATCGGTCTTCCCGGTGTTCAGAAGATGGCTGCCGCTTATCCGGAAGTTCCGCTGCTTCCCATCCACTGGGGCTGCGTTGACGCGCCTGAGTGGAGAGAATTCAACGGCGATCCGGAAGTTGTCAAAGGCATGATCGTCAATCCGGACAGACTGTTTGTCAAAGCAGTCGGTGAACCGTTCATCCTGCCGGTTAAAAAATAATCATTGCATGCCCGCTGAGTGCGGGCTTTTTGATATCTTGAGAAAAAAGCTTCCGCTGTTCAGTCACGGAAGCTTTAACTATCTTATCCTTCAGTTCTGATTAAACACCTGAATAAGCGGAGAAGCCGCCGTCAACAGGCAGAGTGACACCGGTGATGAAACCGGCTGCTTCATTGTTCAGCAGGAACAGCAATGCGCCTGACAGTTCTTTCTCACTGTCGCCGAATCTTCCCATCGGGGTAGCTGCCAGGATCTTTCCTGTTCTTTGTGTCGGGGTACCGTCTTCATTGAACAGAAGTGATTTGTTCTGGGCAGTAGCGAAAAAACCAGGAGCGATCGCATTGACACGGATGCCTTCCTTTGAGAAATGGACTGCCAGCCACTGAGTGAAATTGGACACTGCCGCCTTTGCACCGGAGTAAGCCGGGATCTTTGTCAGCGGGGTAAATGCGTTCATGGAGGAGATGTTCAGGATATTGCAGCCGGTGCGGCCGAGCATCTGCTTTGCGAACGCCTGGGTCGGGATCAATGTGCCCAGGAAGTTCAGATTGAAAACTGCCTCGACGCCGCTTTCTTCCAGATCGAAGAATGTTTTGACATCAGAATCGATATCACCGGATTCGTAATACTCTTTGTCAGTGGTGGCACGGGGGTTATTGCCGCCGGCACCATTGATCAGAATGTCACATGGGCCAAGGTCAGCCTCGACCTGTTTTGCGACTTCCTCAACCATATTCTTATCAAGCACGTTGCACGCGTAGGCTTTGGCGATTCCGCCTTCGGCAAGAATCGCTTCTTCAACAGCTTTTGCTTTTTCGAATGTGCGGTTGAGCAGCGCAACTTTGGCGCCTGCCCTTGCCAGATCTTTTGCCATGACGGAGCAGAGAACTCCGCCGGCACCGGTCACGACTGCCACTTTTCCGGTCAGATCAGTATTCAATACATTTTTTGTCATTGTTCAGATTCCTCTTCTGCTTGCTTTGTCGATTGCTTCCCAGAGTCCGTTGATATAGGTGGCGCCTAATGCTCTGTCATAGAGGCCATAGCCCGGCATTGCGACTTCGCCCCAGATCATTCTTCCGTGGTCAGGTCTGATCGGGCCTTCAAAGCCGATGTCATAGAGCGCCTTGACGATTTCATACATATCGAAGGTTCCGTCGCTTGAAAGATGCGCGGCTTCCTCGAAATTGGTCGGGGAATGGAAATACAGATTCCTGACATGGGCAAAATGGATTCTTCCCTTCAGGGAACGGATCATATCCGGCAGGTCATTGTTCAGATTTGTTCCATAGGAGCCTGAGCAGAATGTGACACCGTTATGAACATCATCGACAGCCTTCATCAGTCTCAGGATGTTTTCCTTGTTGATGATGATGCGCGGCAGACCGAATACGCTCCAGGCAGGATCATCCGGATGGATGGCCATTTTGATGTCATATTCATTGCACACCGGCATGATGGCTTTGAGAAAATAGACAAGATTCTCAAACAGTTTTTCATTGTCAATGTCCTTATAGAGTTCAAAGAGCTCTTTGACCTTTGCCATTCTTTCCGGTTCCCAGCCCGGCATGACAGTACCGTTCATATCACCGGCGATGCTGTCGAACATTTTTTCAGGATCCAGGGCGTCGACCGCTTCCTGGGTATATGCCAGTACAGTGGAGCCGTCGGCTCTCTTTCTGGCCAGTTCGGTTCTGGTCCAGTCAAACACAGGCATGAAATTATAGCAGACCAGATGGATGTCCTCTTCGCCAAGGTTTCTCAGGCATTCAATATATGTGGCGATATCTTTGTCCCTGTCCCTGGAGCCTGTCTTGATGGCATCGGATACATTCACAGATTCGATGCCTTCGATTTTCAGTCCGGAAGCTTCCACCTCATTTTTAAGAGCACGGATCTCTTCACGGGTCCAGAGGTCGCCGGGCTGCTTGTCATAGAGCATGGTGATCACACCGGTCACACCGGGGATCTGTCTGATTTGTTCCAAAGTGACGGTATCATGTTTCGAACCGTACCAGCGCAGTGTCATTTTCATATGGTATTCTCCCTTCATTTATATTCTTTACACTTACATTGTGTGATGAAAATGATGTTTTTCACATTGTGCAGATTGTTGTGAACATTGCAAATATTGTGATAGTGTTTAAATATGGAAAAACATTACCGCTCCGATTTTGAAACGCGCCAGAAAATGCGTAAACCGGATTATGAGATCTTTTATTACAGCGATTCTCATTTTCAGAGTGTGGCTGTGCATGAACATGATTATTATGAATTCTA
>JAUNJW010000205.1 GCA_030533035.1 Erysipelotrichaceae bacterium | reverse complement strand
ACCCGGAATGATCATGAGCTCCTTGTTGTCTGTATAAGGATTGTCCTTGATCATTGCGGCATATGCATCCTTTGAGAAATAGCAGGAATGCGCCTTTTCGCCATGGACGATCAGGACGGCATTGCGGATTTCATTGATATATGTCAGCTGCGGCATGTTCATGAAAGAAAGTCCGACCGTCTTGTTCCAGCCGCCGTTGGAATTGAGGGATCTTCTGTGATAGCCCCTGTCTGTCTTGTAGTAAGCATAGTAATCTTTGACGAAAAACGGAGCGTCTTCAGGAAGCGGGTCAACGACACCGCCGGCCAGTTCATAGCTGCCGGCTCTGTAATCCCTGATTCTCTGGGCATTGAGCGCTTTTCTTGTTTCATATCTGGCGTCCTTGTCCATCGCGTCAAAATAGCCGTTGGCATTGACCCGGCTCATGTCGTACATGGTCATGGCCGCGGTCGCTTTGATTCTTGTGTCAATGGCCGCTGTATTGAGAGAAAGTCCGCCCCAGCCGCAGATGCCGATGATGCCGATTCTTTCCGGATCGACATTTTCCTGGACGGAAAGGAAGTCAACAGCTGCCTGGAAGTCTTCTGTATTGATATCCGGGGATGCGACATATCTGGGAGTACCACCGCTCTCACCCGTAAAAGAAGGATCAAACGCGATTGTCAGGAATCCTCTTTCCGCCATTTCCTGCGCATATAAGCCGGAGCACTGTTCCTTGACGGCTCCGAACGGACCGCATACGGCGATGGCTGCCAGTTTTCCTTCATATTCCTTCGGTTCGTAAAGATCCGCTGCCAGAGTAATTCCATAGCGGTTGATGAATGTCACTTTACGGTGATTAACCTGATCGCTTTGAGGGAATGTCTTGTCCCATTCTGTACCGAGTACGAGTTCTGCTGTTTTCATCATTGTTCTTTCCTCCTGTATCTGCATTAAAGATAATACGGTTTAATGACTATTACAAATTGTTATTCTGTATATACAAATATTCATAATCCGAATAATTAAACAGCAAGAAAAAGAGGCAGCTTTTCAGCCGCCTCCGGTTCAGTGGTCAAGTCAGTCCAGCACTTCGCCGTTGGAAGCGATGCACTTCTGATACCAGTAATAGGAATCCTTCGGTGTCCGCTTGAATGTGCCCTGGCCGTAGTTGTCGGCGTCCACGTAGATCTGGCCGTATCTCTTGGCCATTTCACCTTCGCCGTTGGAGACCATGTCGACGCAGCCCCAGTACAGATAGCCCATCAGAGGAATGCCGTCAAATTCCACTGCGTCGCGCATGGATTTGATGTTGGCTCTCATGTAGTCAATTCTGTAATCGTCATGGACGGTGCCGTCTTCGAACTTGTCATTCCAGCCGATGCCGTTTTCAACGCAGAACAGATCGCAGTGATATCTGTCGAAGAATGTGTTGAGGGTGATGCGCAGGCACTGCGGATCGGTTGCCCAGCCCCAGGCATTGGTCTTGAGGTAAGGGTTTCTGACCTGGTGCGGCTGGCCGCCGCCGTTGCCTTCGCCTGCCTCGGCATTTTCATCATGCAGTGTGACAACGTGGGAACCGTAGCAGCTGAAGGAGAGGAAGTCGCACGGATACTTTGCAAGGATGTCCATATCCCCTTCCCGGGCCGGGATCGTCAGGTTTTCGCGCTTATATTCCGCCAGCTTGTAGTTGGGATATCTGCCCAGCATCTGCACATCTGAATAGAACAGGGCGTTGTTGGTTCTCTGCAGGGCGAGCAGCTGGTCTTCCGGATCGGTTGTATAGGCATAAGTCGGGCCATACGCCAACATCATGCCGATTCTGATGTCCGGATATTTTTCATGGGCCGCTTTGACTGTCAGCGAGGAAGCCAGGAACTGGTGGAATGTGGCGTTGACGATATTCTGCTTGTCAGCATGAATCAGACCGGCGGTGACATAGGGCGCCCATTCAATGCAGTTGATCTCATTGAATGTCAGGTAGTACTTTACCTTGCCGGCAAATCTTTCAAAGCATGTCTCAGCATATTTGACAAACTTGTCCACCAGGTACCGGTTATCCCAGCCGTTGAATCTCTGGGCCAGGCTCAGCGGTGTTTCATAGTGGGACAGTGTGATCAGCGGTTCGATGCCGTATTTCCGGCATTCATCGAACACGTCCGAATAGAACCTGATGCCTTCTTCATTGACAGTCTCATCGTCGCCATTGGGGAACAGGCGGCTCCACTTAATGGAGAAGCGCAGGCAGTTGAAGCCCTCCTCTGCGCAGAGCTCGATATCTTCTTTGTAATGATGATAGAAATCAGAAGCGATGTGGGAAGGATAGTAATACTTTTCGTCATTGAGCTCAACCGGGATGGCGCCGTCGGGAAGATGTCTTTCCATACTGCCGAAGCACAGCGGTGTGGAACCTGTTTCGCCGTCCGGCTTCTGCCAGGTAACCTGTCTTCTGACTGTATGGGAGCCGTTGGTCATGACATCGGCTGTCGAGAGGCCGGCGCCGCCTTCGTGGACACCGCCCTCATACTGGTTGGCAGCGGTCGCTCCGCCCCATAAAAAATCCTTGGAAAATCCCATAAATTATTATCTCCTTGTTTTCTTATATTTCCATTTTACAACCGATCCTGCCCGCATGAAACACAAAAGCCCCTGCCATGCAGGCAGAGGCCGGAATTGTACTACTGAATGGAATCGAATTCGTCGGTAATGGATTTATCAGGAGCAGCTGTCAGCAGTGAAACGGCGACATTGACTGCCATCGCGATCAGGAAGGCAGGCAGCAGTTCATAGATGTTCAGAATGCCGCCGAGCGGTCTGACCAGGAACTTCCAGACAAAGATCATGACGCCGCCGGCGACCATTCCGGCCAGGGCGCCGTTTTTATTGGATCTCTTCCAGAACAGGGCCAGAAGGACAGCCGGTCCGAAGGAAGCGCCGAATCCGGCCCAGGCAAAGGAGACAATCCGGAAGACGTTGGAATCAGAATTCCAGGCCAGGAAAATACCGATGACCGCGATCACAAGCAGTGTGATTCTTGAGATCAGGAGCTGCTTTGACTTGTCGATTTTCATCTTCAGCACGTCAACCATGATATCCCTGGAAACGGATGAGGAAGCTGCCAGCAGCTGGGAATCGCTGGTCGACATGGTGGACGCCAGGATACCGCCGATGACAACACCTGCCAGCAATGCCGCCAGGAATCCTTTGTTTGCCAGCAGCTGGGCAATTTTGACAATGATCGTCTCGGAAGCGGAGCCTTCCAGGAACTCAATGGTGCCGCCGTTTGTAATGGCAAGGCCGACAACGCCGATCACGATCGAGACAAACATGGAGATGACAACCCAGATGGTTCCGATTCTTCTGGAAAGAGGAAGTTTTTCATCATCCTTGATGGCCATGAACCGCAGCAGGATATGCGGCATGCCGAAGTAGCCGAGGCCCCAGGCCAGAGTGGAGCAGATGGTCAGGAATGAATAATTCACAGAGCTGCCGGAAGCGACATCAAACATTGTATTCAGGCCAAGATAGCCGGGCAGCGACTGCGCGTTCGCCATAACCGCCGCAAATCCGCCGGCTGTCGCCGCGCCGAAGACCAGGATGACAACCAGGGCGATGGACATGACGATGCTCTGGATCAGGTCGGTTGTGCTGGCCGCCAGGAATCCGCCGAGGGCAGTGTAGAGAATAATGACGGCGGCACTGACAATCATCGCGAAATGATAATCAAGGCCGAAAAGCGCGGAGAAGAGCTTGCCGCAGGCCGCAAAACCGCTGGCTGTATACGGGACAAAGAAGACAACAATCCACACAGCCGCCACCAGCTGCAGGATTCTTCTGTCATCGTGATAGCGGTTGGAGAAGAAGGCAGGCACCGTGATGGACTGCGTTTTTTCTGTATATCTTCTCAGCTTTTTGGCGACAAGAAGCCAGTTGAACCAGGTTCCCACAGCCAGGCCGATCGCTGTCCAGGCAACATCCGCGGTACCGGAAAGATACGCGACGCCCGGCAGTCCCATCAGCAGCCAGCTGCTCATGTCGGAAGCCTCGGCGCTCATCGCTGTGACAAAGGGTCCCAGCCGCCGGCCGCCGATGAAGAAGTCATCGGTATCTGCGTTTTTCCTGGAGAATCTGACACCGATCATGATCATGGCAAACAGATAGATTCCGATTGCCAGCAGCATTCCCAGATTTGCAATGCTCATAAATAATTCCTCCCCTTTTCGAACAGATAAAAACCGTCTCCATCCAGAGACGGTCATAACCGCGGTACCACACTGGTTGCCAT
>JAUNJW010000025.1 GCA_030533035.1 Erysipelotrichaceae bacterium | reverse complement strand
TACTATCTTTTGTCGCGGTCAATAAATTCAAGGATCACCACGGCAGCGACCGCGAAGATCACTGTCATGATCAGGATCATTGTCCAGCAGTGGATGATGTTTTCCGGATTAAAGACATATGCCGGATTGGCCGTATATTTGCCCGACTCCGCCAGGAAGTCGTTGAGCATGTTGTTTTTGCGGATGTAATCCGTAATCATTTTGACAGGCTTTTCACCGTTGAAATCGAAGGATCTGAACTGCCAGATGGTATTCCACAGCGTTACCTGCGGCTGGGTGTTGAACTGGCCCTGGGCGCATAAGCTCTGCAGGCCCCACTTGGTGATTGTAAATCCGGTCAGCTTTTCAGCCGGGCCTTCCAAAACAATCAGGCCGCCGGAGAAGAGCAGCTGGAACATCATGACAAAGGGCATGACCGTCATCGCCGTTGTCGTGCTTTTGACCATGGCGGAAATAGCCAGTGACATCATGTCCGCGCAATAGGTGATCAGGAACATGGTGAGACCGAAGTCCAGCATGGAATACGGCGTGATCAGGCTTTCCTTCGGGAAGCTGATGCCGGCCATGTGGCAGATGCCGAGGATGATTCCTGTCTGCAGGGCACACAGGATCAGCTGGTAAATCATATGGGCAATCACATATGAAGAAATATGCATGCCGGAACGGTGCTCGCGCTTGATGATCGGCCTTTCACGGCAGATGACCTGGATGGAGTTGAAGAATCCGTTCCAGATACAGACGCAGGTCAGTGAGAAGCAGCCGTTGAATGTACCTTCCTGGGTGACAAACATGCTGGAACCCACAGCGAAGGTGACCAGGCCGCCGATCAGGGCTGCCATCGGCAGCATCTTCCAGTCGTTCTGGTAAATGAACATGCGGACCAGTTTTCCGAAATAGATTCCGATCTGGGCGATCCGGCCCCGGTAACGAATCTTATCAGGCATGGGAACCGGCCCTCCTTTCCGCTGTCAGAGCGGCATATTTCTCGATCATCTCATCCGCCCTGCCTTCGCCGCCTTCCGTTGTCGGATTGACGGTCATGACGATTTTTTCCATTGTGTCTTTTCCGAATTCCCGGGCTTCGTCCGGTGAGCCGTAGAATGCCAGGCGGCCGCAGCGGCCGGAGTCCCTGGCCAGGACGATCACCTTGTCGAACAGGTCGGCGACACGGTCCGGGGTATGGGTGATCGCGATGACGATCTTGCCTTCATCCGCGATACCCCGCAGCTTTTCAAAGAGTTCCCTGGCAATGACGCCGTCAAGACCGGAGTCAGGCTCATCGAGAATAAACAGGTCGGGATTGCTGATGAGCTCCATGCCGATGGAGATTCTCTTCTTCTGGCCGCCTGATTTCTTGGCGACAAGTCCCTGGGTGCGGCCGGTAAGGCCGAGTGTTTCAACGACCTCGTTCACGCGTCTGTTCCGTTCCGCGCGGCCGACATTTTTCGGCAGCCTGAGCTTTGCGGCGTCGGTCAGGGTGCGCCTGACACTGTCGTTGACGCGGAGAAGATCCATCTGCGGCACAAAGCCGATCCTGTATTTCATCTCTTTGTATTCTTTGTAGATATCACGGCCGCCGAGTTTGACCACGGCCTTTGCTTTTTCATAGCCGATGATGGCATTGATCAGGGTTGTCTTGCCGGCGCCCGATCCGCCCAAAAGAAGCACCAGCGAACCGTTGGGAATGGCAAGGTTGATATCCTTGAGCAGGTAGCGCCTGGCGCCGCGGCTGAGGATGGAGCGCTCCTTGACATGCACCATCAGGCCGTCTGCCGATTCCGTGTCCACATAAGCGGCTGTCAGGTCAGCCGGAGCTGTTCCAGCCATACTTTCGTCAACATCCTGCAGTTCCATGACCGGCTGGTATTTTTTGGAGAAGCCCAGAATCATTGCCGGCAGCCAGGGCAGCGCAGCCCAGACAAATGCCCAAATCTTTTTGGCCTGGAACACCTGCACAACGCCGAGGACAACACGTATGACATAAATCACTTCGCAGAGCGCGACGATCAGCCTGATAATGAGCAGCGGCACATAATATTCATTTGTTTCAGGAACAAACTGGGCGATATATCGCAGGAAGATATCCGCAAAATCAATATACATGGCTGTATAGCCGTCAGTCTGACGGCCGCCGATCTGACCGAACTTAAAGTACCGGTAGCCGGGAATCAGGGCATACCAGCCCTTCTGCCCGCACTTTTTCATGATCATCCACATTCCGGCTATCGTCAGCAGCGCTCCCAGTCCCTGATAGCCGAGAATACTCAAGTCAATTACTCCCATGATGTTTTCCTCTGTTTCCAGTTGATTTTATTGTAATCTCTTTGCGCAGGTTTTTGACAGTCAATTCACGATTGTTTTCCGCGGTCACGGCTTCTGAAGTTATGATCGTGCAGCTCCACATGATGATCCTTCAGAATTTCCAGTGCCTGCGGATCATCAGAAAGCGGCACGTCCATAGAAACCAGGATTTTATTATTCTTCCCGTAGACAAAAACCATGTTTCTGCCAAGCGCGACGGAAGTAATTTCAGACCATGCGATTTTTTTATTCCTGCCGAACGACAGGACTTCCTCAACCCCTTCATCACTGATCACCAGGGACGAACGGAAATAATCAATCATCATGCACCAGCCCGGCAGCGAAAACGCCAGAAAGAGTATCACTGCGCTCCTGCGGACAGAGCCGGCCGCCGGCGGAAAGAGAATAAACAGCAGCGCGAGCACGGTAAAACAGCCTGCTTCCAGACATGCTGTAACCAGGGATGATTTCTTTTTGCGGATCTGAATACGGTGTTCCATCTGTGTTCAATTATAAAAAATGACAGCCGCAGCTGTCATCTTTGAAATTCTTATTTGTCCCTGTCCTCGATGAGATTGCCTTCTCTGACATGCTCTTCCAGTTTCTCAAAAACAAAGCCGGCGATCTGAGCTGACCCCTTCGCGCTCTGGCTCTGACGGCCGAGAACCTTTGAGACGGTGACTGCGTGCTCACGCCAGTCGCCGCCGCCGTTGGAATCATTCAGCAGAAACGGCTGGAAATTGTCCATGGCATGGGCGAAGCAGGATTCAGGTGTTTCAAAAGCCTCAAACTCATCGAACAATGCCGTCATCTCATCCCGCTGGTCATCCGGCAGCAGCGAGAAGATCCTCTGCTTTGCCTTTTCCTCGCGTTCCTTCTGGGTTTTCAGCCCTTCCTCGTCATAGGCGTATGTGTCGCCGGCGTCGATTTCGACAATGTCATGGATCAGGCACATCGCCATGGTTCTGGCAATGTCGATTTCCTGATTGGAATATTCCTTCAGCAGCCACGCCATCAGCGCCATGTGCCAGGCATGTTCGGCGTCGTTTTCCCGCCTGCCATGACCGCTCAGATGCGTCTGGCGCAGGATGTTTTTTTCTTTGTCCGCCTCAAGGATAAAGTCAATCTGCTTTTCAAGTCTCTGCCGGTCCATATACTACTCCCGTTCTTTTTTGAGCGGTTTGATTCTCGCCAAGACAAGCTGGGCGGTAATGCCGGTCAGGATACCCATCGGAATTGAGCCCAGCAGCAGGTACGGCAGGATCGCCGCCACGCCCGCCTGCATGTAGAAGAAACAGACGACAATGACCTGGCCGACGGAATGGGCAACCGACATGATCACTGATGTGAACATCAGCGAGGATTTCATCTTCTCCATAATGATCAGCACGATGGAGGAAAGCACCACGCCGCCCAGGGAAATCCAGAAGGTGCTGGAGAAGATCATGCCCCGCATCAGGGTTGAGATCACCACCCGCATGGTGTTGACGATGATCATTTCCTTCACGCCGAGGATCTTCACGGTAACCAGGGCAACGATATTGGCCAGACCGATCCTGACCATAAAGAAGACAGGTCCGATATAGATTGATTCAATAATGCTTAAGACAATCGCCATCGCGCTGAACAGCGCCAGATAGACAAACCGTCTTGTTTTTTCAATTCCCATCCGTGACCTCCGCGATCATGTTGGCGGCTGTTTCGGCATCGATGATGACGATGTCGTTGGGCAGGCAGATAATCGGCAGGATGGCGCTTTCGTCAACCCAGCCCATGTTCTTGCATGTATAGTCGTAGCATTCAACATCCTTGACATGCCAGCGGCCGTCAGCGACCTCGATGGTCATGTGGCCGATGTTGCCGTCCACCTCATATTCGGCGTCGACGCCGGAATCAAAATAGAGGATGACCCGGTTCCGGTTGACGACCGCCACCCAGATTCCCTGCGGGTCCTTGTCGGGCAGGACAGAAGGATCATATTCAGCGTTTTTCTTCGGCATCATTCTCATAACACCCAGCGCGATCAGGCTGAACGCGGCGATCACAAGAACGATAATCCATTCTTTTTTCTTCATAGCCGCTCAATTATATCACAAAGCGGGCGGAATGCATCCTCAGCGCCTGCGGGCCAGGCTTGCATTCTTAAACTCTTTCTCACCGGTGACTTCGCGGATCATTTTCAGCTGCGGCGGGAAGATGACCTCCTGGTCCTCGCTGCTCAGCTCGATCTCGACAATTGCCTTGTCTTTCCAGAAAGGATAGACGTCAATTTCAAAATACTGTTTTTCATAGGTGAGATAGTAGCGGGTCTTTTCGACCGGCATGCATTCGGGATCCGCTTCATCCAGCAGATCGAGATAATGTTCTTCGTCCAGCCTTCTTTCCAGCTGCAGGCGCTTGATGCCCCCGCCGGTCGACTTGACGGTTTCATAGTACGTGTAATGGCCGTTCTCGCCTCTTCTGCGCACCCGGTATTCTTCCCCTTCCGGAGCCTTGAGATAGGTCTGCACAATCTCCACCTTGCGGCACATCGGATCCGCGTCCAGAGCCGCCAGGTCAGGATATTCAATCAGATATTTCCGTTCGATCTCAACCGGATCCGGTTCGCCCAGGAACATGATGATCTCATTGACGAGCCGCTTGAGCTTGTCCTCAAAGTCCGTGGAGTTGTCAATGACCCGCAGATGGGGATGGCCGGTCCAGGCGGCGATCAGCTTGTCATCCAGGGCAGCAGCCTGCTCGACTGTCTCATAGCGGGCGCCGTTGTTTGCCTTTGTATAGAATTCCTCAGCGCCTTTGGCGGCTGTGACAAGATGGAACACAGCGTCATAGCTGTCCCTCAGCTCAACCGGGTTTTTTCCGATAAAGGCGGCAGCCTCCTCGAATTCCTCGTCTGTCATATATGCCTTGTTGTCCATGAAACCGCGGTCGCAGACAATGATCAGCTTGTCCCTGTCCATGGTTTCGGCGGCCATTTCAAAGATTTCTTCTTTTTCTTTCTGCAGGCGCAGCTGGCACTTCTGATAATCCAGATTGGTGCCGCATGTCCATGGCGCCACGCCGCCGCTGATCAGTTCAGTCGCGGTTTCCGGCACAAACAGGACTTTGTAGCCGAAATGTTCCAGGTGGTGCTGGATCCAGCTCATACCGGTCGTCTTGCCCGCGCAGGGGCCGCCGGTGATTACGATTTTTACTGCTGACATAGCATTTACCTCACGTCATAACAAGTATATCAAAAACAGCGCCCGGTAAGGGACGCCGCTCATTTGTTCTCATCGTTTTTCTTGAAGGCCTGCTGGCGCTGTGAGGACTGGATCAGCTTCTGGCGCATGGATTCAGTGTCCTCTTTGTCAATCAGTGAACGGAATTCCTGCATCTCACTGACAAACGCATCGATCTCCGCCAGCAGATAGTCTTTGTTCATCACAAACAGCTGCGGCCAGAGATCTTCATTGATAAAGGCAATCCTGGTCAGATCCCGGAAGGAATCGCCGGTATAAGCCGCCAGGTCGCTGTGGTCGTTGGCATTCATCAAAGAGACGGCGATGACATGGGTCAGCTGGGAAAGATAGCCGATCATCTCATCATGTTTATCCGGATCAAGCTCCGTGATCCGCCTAAAGCCGAGGATTTCTCCCAGCTGCCTGGCCGCGGAAACTGCCTGCTCTGTGTTTTTCCGTGTCGGAACAACGATGAAGTTGGCAGCCTTGAAACGATGCGGATCGGCGTAGGAGATGCCTCTGTATTCCCTGCCCGCCATCGGGTGGCAGGCAATGAATTCAACGTCGGGCCGCAGGATGGCACCCAGCTGTTCAATAATATATCGCTTGACGCCGGTAACGTCGCTGAGAAGACAGCCCGGCTTCAGAACCTGCTGGTTTGTTCTGATCCATTCCACAAATGTCCGCGGATACAGGGCGCTGATGACAAAGTCGCAGCCGGAAAGCAGTTCGGGATCGCTGCCCGCTTTTTTTGCCCAGCCCTTCTCCAGCGCCGCCGCGCAGGCATTTTCATCAATGTCCACCCCGGTCACGTCATATCCCTTCTGGCTCAGGGCAATCGCGTACGATCCGCCGAGAAGTCCAAGGCCGATGATGCCGAACTTTGTTTTCCGCTCAATCATATGTCACCTCCATCCCGGTCTTTTCAAGATCACTGAAGAATCCCGGATAGGACTTGTTCACTGCCTGGGCGCCTTCAATGCTCACAGGCTTCTGTGCGCAGGCCGCCAGGACGGAAAGCGCCATGACGATTCTGTGGTCATTGTGGCCATCGAGAGTGACGCCGCCCTGTATGGATTCTGTACCGGTGACATATACTGTATCATCTTCCGCTTCCAGGCGGACACCGAGTTTCGCGAGTTCTTCCTGCATGGCGGCGATCCGGTCGCTCTCCTTGATCCGTAAGCGCCCACAGCCGGTGAAAACGCTGGTGCCCTCTGCCGTCCCGGCCAGGGCAAACAGCACCGGGCCAAGATCAGGACAGTCCGACAGATCCGCATGGATGGCTTTGATTTCTTCAGGACAGACCAGATATCCGTCTTCGGTTTCACTGATGCGGGCGCCAAAGTCCTTCAGCAGGGAAAAGATGACATGATCCGGCTGTTTTGATTCATGCGAAATCCCGTGAACGGATACCGGTATGCGCGCTGTCAGCGCCAGCCCGGCAAAGAAAGCCGCCTGGGAATCATCGCCGTCCACAGTGAGCCTGACTGGCCGGTATGTCTGGTTTCCGGGAACCCTGAATGTCAGTCCTTCCTGCCCGATCCTGATGCCTGCCGCCTTCAGTGTTTCAAGTGTCAGGGTCACATAGGAAGCTGATTCAAACGGTTCTTTGATCCTGATTTCACTGTCCCCGTCCAGCAGCGGCAGCGCGAAAAGAAGACCGCTGATAAACTGTGAGGAGATATTTCCGTCAACCGTGTAAACGCCTGCTTTCAACGGACCGCAAAGACGCACGCCTTCTTCACTCTGTTCAAAGGGAAGATTCTGCTCTGCAAAGATTTTTTCATAGACGTCCAGGGGTCTTTTCATCAGCCTTCCCTGTCCGCTGAACCGTGTTTCTGTTCCATCAAGAGCAGCCAGCGGAATCAGAAAACGCAGAGTGCTGCCGGACTCGCAGCAGTCGATCGCAGTATCGGCGTAAAGTTTCCCGCCGCAGCCATGAACGGCGAGCAGATCACCCTGCTGCTCAAAGACAGCGCCGAACGTTTTCATTGCGTTCATTGTCGCTTCAATGTCCTTTGACATGCCCAGGCCATAGAGAAAAGAGGTCCCTTCCGCCAGGGCAGCCGCAATCAGCGCCCGGTGGCCGAGTGATTTGGAAGATGGAATCCCGGCTTCAGCCGGGCCTGTAAAGTGAGGCTCGAGAGTGACCCGCATTACAGATCCCTCCCGATGGCGCCGGCGACACGGCGCGCCTTTTCAATCACCTGCTGGAATTTCTCCGGCTTGAGCGACTGGGCGCCGTCACTCCAGGCACTGGACGGATGGTCATGGACTTCAATGATCAGACCGTCGGCACCGGCTGCCACCGCGGCCAGGGCCAGCGGTTCGATCAGCTTCCAGTCGCCGCTGGCGTGGGAAGGATCGATGATAATGGGCAGATGCGTTCTTTCCTTGATGATCGGAATGACTGCCAGATCCATCGTGTTTCTTGTATATTTTTCGAATGTGCGGATGCCGCGCTCGCAGAAAATGACATTGGGATTGCCGTTGGCCATGATATATTCCGCCGACATGATCCATTCCTCAATGGTGGCGCTCATGCCGCGCTTGAGCAGGACCGGCTTGTTCATATGGCCGACTGCCTTGAGCAGGTCGAAGTTCTGCATGTTCCGGGCGCCGATCTGGACAAGGTCGACATTGGCTTCAAACTCATCAATCTTGTCTGCCGACATCAGTTCAGACACAACCGGCAGACCGGAGATCTTCCTGGCTTCCGCCAGGTCAAGAATGCCCTCATAGCCAAGGCCCTGGAACGCATAGGGAGAAGTACGGGGTTTGTAGGCGCCGCCTCTGAGCATGTCGGCGCCGCATTCCTTTACTTCCTGGGCGATCCGGCAGATCTGGTCTTTTCCTTCAACCGAACAGGGTCCGCCGATGATCACAACTTTTTCATTGCCGCCGACTTTGACGCCGGCCACGTCGACGATGGTATCCTCGGGATGGAACATCCTGTTGGCCAGCTTGTAGGGGGCGGAAACACGCTGGACGTTTTCAACCCAGATATTGGCCAGGATATCACGTTCATAAATATATGAAGTGTCGCCGACAAGGCCGAAAACATTAAAGTCCTGACCCAGGATCTCATGAACCTGAAGGCCTTTTTCCTCAAAAGACTGTGTCAGCTTTTCGACTTCGTCGCGGGGTGCGTTCTTTTTCAGTGTAATAATCATTTCCGGCTTCTCTCTTTCTAAATGACCGCCAGGATATCGCGGATTGTTTCCTCAATATCCCCGGTGTTGTCAATAATGCAGTCCGCGTATTTTGTATACAGCGGCAGACGTTGTTCATAGAGTCTGCGGACGGCCGCCTCATCGCGTGAGAGCGGTCTTGAGTCGGTGGGAAAAAGCTGGCTGATATCGCGCTGCAGCCAGATCACCAGGCCGTTGTGGCTGAGCAGGCGCATTGTTTCAGGAACAGTGACGACACCGCCGCCGCAGGAGATGATCTGCCCGCTGCCTTCGCAGACCGCCGCGGCGACCCGTGTCTCAACCGCCCGGAAGTAATCCTCTCCTTTTTCCGCGAAGCACTCGGCGATGGTCGTTCCCATCATCTTTTCGATTTCCCGGTCCATTTCAACCAGTTTCTTTCCGGTTTTTTGCGCCAGCATGACCGATATCGTTGTCTTGCCCGAGGTCGGCATGCCGATGATCACGATATTGCGCCGCTGCCGGTACAGCTCCTTCATGCATGTTTCAGCCAGGGAAGGATCCAGCTTCCGGCCCAGGAAGTATTCATCTGCGGCCAGGGCCTGCCTGACCAGCATCTCAAAGCCGCCGAGAATCCTGATTTCCCTCTGTTTTGCCTCAAAGAGAAGCTTTGTACAGAGCGGATTGGCAATGATGTCAATCACCGCTTTCAGATTCTCACAGCGGTCAGTGCGGACAGGCACGTCATTCATGCGCGGGCTGAGTCCGACCGGCGTCGTGTTGATCAGACAGGTGTATTCCGCCTGCTTTTCATACAGTTCCCCATAGGTGAGGGTGCCGGGCTTTTCCGCGGACCGGCTGATGATGTCAGCTGTGCCGCCGAGTTCCTTCACTGCCTGTACAGCAGCCTTTGAACCGCCGCCGCTGCCGAGAATTGCCGTTCTTCCTTCCTTAAGGTCAATGCCGGCATGCAGGATCATGTCCCGCAGGCCGATATAGTCGGTGTTGTATCCCTTCAGCCTGCCATCCTGATTGACGATGGTGTTGACGGCGCCGATGGCTTCGGCGGCCGGGTCAATCTCATCAAGGTATTTCATAACGGTCTGCTTGTAGGGAATTGTGACATTCAGGCCGTCAAAATCTCTTTTTTCAAAGAATTCATCCAGCTGATCCTCCTGCAGGGGAATCAGTTCATACGGTTCGTGAATCAGAAGATTATGAATCTCAGGCGACCAGCTGTGTCCCAGCGGCCATCCGATCAGTCCCAGCTTCATTTTCCTTCTCCTTCGAAATAAGAGGTGCCGTATCTTGCCGTCAGCAGGTCGCAGAGCGTGATTGCCGTGACGGCGTCGACAGCTGCCCTTGCCCGGTGGATGATGGCCGGGTCATGGCGGCCGCTGATTTCAATTTCGGTCTCCTCGAATTTTTCAAGGTCAACGGTTTTCTGTTTCTGGGCGATGGAGGGAGTCGGCTTGACGACAGTGCGGAAGCGGACCGGCATGCCGTTGGTCAGACCGCCGTTGAGGCCGCCGTTATGATTTGTCAAAGTCACAACCTTTCCGTCCCGGATCACAAAGGGATCATTGGCCTGCGATCCTTTGAGCGCTTCAAATCCGAAGCCCGTGCCGAATTCAACGCCCTTGACGGCGCCGATGGAGAACAGACCGTGGGCCAGCATGGATTCCACCGAATCAAACCACGGTTCACCGATTCCCGCATCCAGGCCGATGACGGCTGTGTCAAGAATGCCGCCCAGGGAATCCTTTCCGGCAGCCGCCTCCAGAATCGCCTGGCGCATCAGCTCATCCGCTTTTTCATCGAGCACCGGGAATTTCTTTTCCGCCAGAACCGCAATGTCGGCAGCCAGATTCTCTTCGTCAAACGGACGGTCCTTGATGCCGTGCAGCGAAGCGATATGGGTGCCGATGGCAATGCCCTTTTCCGCCAGCATCTGCATGCACAGGGCGCCGGCCGCCACCAGCGGCGCTGTCAGTCTGCCGGAGAAATGGCCGCCGCCGTTGGCGTCTTCATATCCCCGGTAGCGCATGCGGGCCGCGTAGTCGGCGTGGGACGGCCGCGGTTTGCCTGCAAGGGCGTTATAGTCATGGCTGATTTTCTTTTCATTGGGAATCAGAAATGTTACGGGCGTTCCTTCCGTCACCCCGTCGAGAACACCGCTGACAATCTGGGGAATATCCTTTTCCTGTCTGGGCGTCGAAATATTCGAGGAAGCTTTTCTCTGGTTCATCATCCGGGCAAGCAGATCCATATCGATTCTGATCCCGGCCGGCACGCCGTCAACGACAGCGCCGACACAAGGGCCGTGCGATTCGCCGAACAGCGTTACGGTGATATTGTTTCCGAATGTGTTTTTCATAGTCCGAGCTTCCTTTCCACATCTGCCATGGTCCACTCCTCCAGGATGCCGTGTCCGATTTCATGGACCTGCACCATTGTGACCGTGTCATGGTCAGCTTTTTTGTCATTGCGGATCAGCTTCGCGATCTCTGCAGGATCCGCGTCATTTGTTTTCGGCAGATGCAGCCTGTCCAGGACTGCCGCCAGCCTTGTTCTGATTTCTTCATTTTCGAGGATTGTCATCATGCCCATGGCAACGCATTCCCCGTGGTAGTATCCGTCCAGTCCGTAGTACGTCTCATAGGCATGGCCGAACGTATGGCCGAAGTTGAGCAGCTTCCGTTCGCCGCCTTCCCTTTCATCCCGCTCAACAATATCGCGCTTGATGATCAGGCATCTTCCGATGATTTCATCCAGGTGATCCCGCCAGTCATCTCTTTCAAAGAGTTCAAACAGTTCCCCGTCCCGGATCAGTCCTTCCTTGACAGCTTCGGCAAGGCCGTTGTTGAAATGCCTCGGCGTCAGGGTGGAAAGTGTATCCGGATCGACGAAGACCGCGTCCGGCTGCCAGAAAGCGCCGACGCTGTTCTTCCTTCCGGCCAGGTCCACCGCTGTTTTACCGCCGATGGAGGAATCAATCTGGGAAATCGTCGTGGTCGGGATATTGATATAATGAATGCCTCTCATGTAGGTCGCTGCCGCAAAGCCGGCCATATCCCCGGCTACACCGCCTCCCAGGGCGATGACAGTGTCTTTTCTTGAGACATGATGTTCCAGCATGTCCTCAAGGATCTCTGACCAGACGGTCAGGTTTTTGGAGGCTTCCCCGTTGGGAAAGATATGCACAGGCGCGTCCGGATACTGATCCTGCAGGCACTTGCGCCAGACGGGATCCACACCGTCATCGCTGACGATGAAGACATGGCCCTGTCTGCCGGTGATCTCCTTCACCCTTTTCAGAATCCCTCTTTCCAGATATACGGGATACTCTCTGTCTTTTGTATGAACATTGATGATCATGCCTGATCCCTCCTGCAAATAATAAAAACCATGCGGCATTATCCGCATGGCCTGATCAGCTCTCTTTCAGATAATGCCTGTTCGTGATGAAACGGGCAATATCTGCATTGCCCGGACTATCTGAAGATAAAGCTGAAATAACCTCTGTATGTCATAATCTTTAACCAATGGCATCGTACACCCGCAGAATGAAATATTCAATAAATATTTTCTGAAAATATTTACATTGTATGCATGTTCAGATTTCAGCCCTCTTGTAGCAGCCAAGGATTCTTGTCCTCAGGCAGCGCAGTTCCATTTCATGGATCATGGCCGCAATGGCGCGGCTGCGGATATTTCCTTCAAAATCAATATAGAAAAGATATTCAAACATGGCGCCGGCAATCGGGCGGGATTCCAGCTTGAGCACGTTGACGCCGTTTTTTGCCAGGATGCCGAGGATGTTGTAAAGAGCGCCAGGCCGGTGATTGAGCACCATCATCATGGAAATCTTGTCAGCGTCTTCCGGATACGGATGGGCCGCCGGCGCGATGACCAGGAATCTTGTCACGTTGGTTTTCAGATCCTGAACCCTTTCCAGCAGCGACTCCATGCCATAGTATTCACGGGCGCGCCAGGAGCCGAGCGCCGCTTTGGATCTGTCGCCGG
>JAUNJW010000204.1 GCA_030533035.1 Erysipelotrichaceae bacterium | reverse complement strand
CGGAACCTGTGTGGGAGAAGAATGCAGAACCGAACGGTGTGCAGATGATGTTCGGAATGCTTTCGCCTGCAACGTAAGCAGCGTTGTTAGCTGCATAAGCTGTTGTCATGAACGGAGTTGTAACAGCGCTCATTACGTTCGGTCCGTGAATACCGAACCACCACAGGAGCATCATAATCAGAACGATTACGAGGTAGCCAGGCAGACCAGTCATGATTGCCTGTACAGGAGCCATAATCTTTGCGATCAGGTCGAAGAAGTTCAGGTGGACAACCTTGTCCATGAAGAATCTCAGCAGACCGAAGCAGAAGACTGTGATTACTGTCGGGAAGAGAACTGCGAAGGAGTGAGCTACATTGGGCGGAACACTGTCAGGCAGGTGCAGAGTCAGCTTGCCGCTCTGTAACAGCTTTGTGTAAATCAGAGTAGCGAGGATGCCGACGATCAGCGCAACGAACAGACCCTGAGCATTTGTGTAAGTGTTTGTAACACCAGTAGCAACGTTGATAGCTTCGCCGCCTTCCGGTGTGTACTTAATGCCAGTGTTGATCAGTGTTACGAAGCAAGCCAGAGCTACGGAAGCAACTGTACGGTCACCGTGCATACCCAGGTTCTCAGCATAGTGCAGAGATACCAGGAATACGATAGCGACTGCCATGAAGTTCATACAGCCATAGTTCATGTAGCCCCACATATCCCATGTAGCAGCGAGCCAGCCGAATCCAGGAACGTTAGCCAGGGAAATCTGATAACCCTGAGCTGCAGTAGCGGAAAGGACGAATTGGAACAGGGTACAGAAAGCACCCATGATGACGACAGGCATGTTGTCAACGAAGGCGTCCTTAATAGCGGACAGGACCTTGTTTGACTGCATCTTTCCCGCGAAGGAAAGAAGGCCATTCATGAATTTTTCATTCATATAGATAAATCCCCTTTCAAAAGCATTTTATGTACCCCATAAAACGCTTTCAACAGACCTGCCTAAAACAGATTCATGAGTATCACATTTTTTACCACAATCTATATTTCCGTGTAACTTTAGTGACATTTCCGCGCAGAAAAAAACCGGTTCCGAAACCGGTTTCATAAGTCTTCATGCAACCCTTGAAAGACCTGTTGAAGCAGTATTCATAACGGCATAATAGAGGACGTCCCCGAGGAATTCGACTGCGACTCTTTTGGCTGCCGTTGAGGAGTCGGAATCATCTGTGTAATGGGTGCGCAGGACACGGTAGGCATACCTGTCAATGTCGCTTTTATACGGTCCTGCCAGAACAAGAACCGGCAGTCCTTTGTCATAGAATTCTTTCGCAATCCTGGCTGCCCTTCCGTCCGGATCACGGTAAACCGCAAACAGGACAGCTGTATTTCTGTCATAGGAGCTGTATCTGACAAGAGACGCGCTGCTGTAATCCAGGACAGTCACGTCCTTGCCGAATTTTGCCAGCTTGTTCCTCAGATTGTCCGCTGTATTGGCGCCGCCCGCACTGAATCCGCAAAGGATGATCCGGGTGCTGCGGCTGAGCATACCGGCCATCTCCTGCACTGTCCGGTAATCCAGATACTGGGCAGTTACTGCCAGTGCCCTGGCAGATGCCTTCTGGATCCTTGCGGCCAGTTCCTGGATGGATTCCGAGCCATCCGCCAGAATTTTTCCGCTTTCATTCACCGATGCCTCGTAGTAATTCTGCTCTCTTGCCAGTTCCACGCAGAGCTCCCGGTAGCTGCTGAATCCCAGCTTTTTGAAATAACGGATTACCGTCGCCTTGGAAACATAAAGCTTTCCGGCCAGCTGGGCAAGCGACATTTCAAACATCTCATCCCTGTGTTCAAGAATATAATCTGAAATCTGTCTTTCAAGAGCCGTGAAATCTTCCTTACGTTTCATTTTCTCAATCAGAAGCATTACCGCACCATGTTCCTTCTCTTGGGCCCGAACAGCGCCAAAGTTTTCAAAATCGTAGCCCCCGGGCCGCGCACATGCAAGCATATATTCACATTTTGAAACCAAAGGAACATGATAAATTGGTTTATCCTCTGTTTTATGACACATTTGTGTCATTTATCTGACAGTATCTGCGCAAGACAGCAGCCCTGCAGAAAGCCGGCTGCCAGATACCAGATCAGGTACGCGGTATTTCCATAATTCTTCGAAAACATGGCAAACAGTATATTTGTCCACCCGGTCCATTCCGCCCCATTCAATGCCGCCGGTGAAGCGCCTGCGTAATAACGGGTTAGACCCGCAAAAGCAGCCACAGCCAAAACCGTCCAGACGGCCGCTGCCGCTGCCATCAGCCAGACAATCAGCCGGCTGTATTTCCAGTATTTCTTTGCCGGCCTGAACTGCGCAGCAGCAAGCGCCGCAAAAAGTGCAGTTACGAAGACAAAAGCCGGTTTCAGCAATGCCTCATAGGCATTGGCCCAGTACATCGGAAACCCTCTGACTGTGAACATACTGTGCCTGACCAGTGCGGATGTCAGAATCCACGCCAGCATAACAGCGGACAGGCAGATGAGATACCGCTTCAGGCTGTCTGTTTTGTTGCGGTCCTTTTCAATTCCGAAGATCAGAGCTTCAGGACTTGTTTCAAATACTTCGCTGATTGTCACCAGCATATCGATATCAGGTGAGGACCTGCCGGTTTCATAGTTTGATACGGTTGTCCGCGTGGACATAATCTTTTCTGCCAGCTCTTCCTGGGTCATATTCAGCTGAACTCTGAATTTTCTGATATTCCTGCCGACATCGCTCATAGGGTCACCTCCGTTTTTACAACTTCAGTATTGTCATCCGCCCGGCAAAAGTCACGCCAAGATTCTTGACATCGCTGAAACAGGGCAGTTTCCGTTTTCTGCACGTGTAAAAAACCGCATCCAGGCGGTTATCAAATATATATTCAACAGCTAAGGACCAGGGCTCCTTCTGCGTTATGCAAAGTCTTTGCCGCCACCCTCTGGCACTCATGTGCCTGTGCATAATATTTCATCCTGGCACACTGCTTTGTATATCACGCTGTTCTTCAGCCTGCCAGCATCGTATGCACGGTGCCGATTACAAGCAATATCAGGACAATCAGCATCAGCACCACCAGCAGCGTGTCTTTTTCCCCTTTGGAAAATCTGAATGACCAGCCGCTCTTTGCGCCACGCAGTGAAGGCATCTGTTCATCGGCAGGTGTGGGATAAAAGTGATCAGTGAAGAACTGGTTAACCTTGCCGTTTATGCCCGGACTGCCATTTTTTATTCCGGTCAGCTGAAAATCTTCAGCCAGCTGAGAGGCCAGTTCCTGTTCATTGAGATCGTGACACAGCCGGATTGCCGAACTATACAGAAGCTCAGCTTCATCCGGCAGTAAAGAGTCCGCATTGGTCGCCGCCAGCCATGGGAACTCTTCATCTGTATTCTCTTTTCCGATCAGCAGAAAGTATCCTGTCAGCCGGTTGTCATCATACAGAAAAAGATACTGGGGAAGTCTGCCCGGACATGAGCGGCCGAATTTCTCCAGCAGTCTTTCTTCGTCCAGGGCACGGGCACAGAATTCCGTCTCCAATAATTCTCTGACCAGTTCCGTCTTATTCTCAGCTTCAGCATAATTGATGATTTTCATATGTCATCCTTTCGCATTGGCAGCGCATGTGGTTTCTCTTCATTAAATTCCCCAATCGAATGCAGCTTCACAGTCAGACATAATATGTTGAAACCTTTACCAAATCAGTTTTGACACATTAATTTACTGCATCCCCCGCATTCACAACACCAGCCTTTTTAAACCATCTGTCCAGTTGTGCAGATATTTTGCATAGAAAAAGTATTCCTTATATTTTAGCATTTCCATATCTTCATATTTTCATTGATGACTGTTTTTTTCAACAGAAGGATGTTCAGATGGCAAACGTAAAAAAAAGCCTTTTTCCAAAGGCTTCTTTGTATATGGTGAGCGCTAAGTTTTCTTAACACATAGTATCGAAATCCACCAAAGCGCAAAACTGCCTTTTTGAAGGCATTCAAACAGCTTGACGCTCACGCAGTCCTTATTTGAATCGCATGTAAAAGTAATCACCGGATATACTTTTTCTACGTTTTTTCTACGCTTCCTGTTCATAAATTCGCGTTTCATTAAACAATGATCCGCTGTACAGCCCATATATCAGATCCAGCAAACGGATCTGCTTTAACTGTACTTACAGGAGAGTAATAGACATATATGCCAGAACATTTTGAATACTTTTACGGCAGCGAAGCCGAACAATTTGCTTTTTACAGAATCCCGAAATCCCTCATGACAG
>JAUNJW010000203.1 GCA_030533035.1 Erysipelotrichaceae bacterium | reverse complement strand
TGTTGCCGGTATGTCCTACCTCCAGAAGAACAATGTCAAGGCTCAGGAAGTCAACATTCCTTCCATGATCTCCTGCTGGCTCGGTGTCACAGAACCCGCTATGTTCGGTATCAACCTGAAGTACCAGTGGCCGTTCTACTGCGCAATGACAGGTTCCTGCCTTGCCGCAGTCATCTCCACACTGTTCTCCGTCACAGCCGCTTCCATCGGCGTCGGCGGTCTGCCGGGCATTATCTCCATCTTCCCGAAATACATGCTGATCTTCGCGTTTGCGATGCTGGTTGCCCTTGTTGTTCCGTTCGTGCTCACAGTCATGATCGGCAAAGCTAAGATCAACCCGGCAACAGGCGACCTCTATGAAAACGATGCTGAAGAGGAAGAACCTGTCAAGGCAGCTTCTTACACAAACGAACAGATCAACGAAGCATTCGCTGCTCCGGTAAAGGGCAGAGTCATGCCGGTCACTGAAGTTGAAGACCAGGTCTTCGCTTCCAAGGCAATGGGCGACGGTATCGCCATCGATCCGGCTGAAGGAAAAATCTACGCACCGTTCTCCGGTGAAATCACAGTGGCATTCCCGACCGGCCACGCATATGGCCTGAAAGCTGCAAACGGCAAAGAAGTACTGATCCACATCGGTATGGATACTGTAGAATTAAATGGCAAAGGCTTCACACCTCATGTAAAACAGGGTGATATCGTAAAACAGGGCGACCTGCTCTCAGATGTTGACCTGGACTATATCAGAAGCCAGGGCAAGCCGGTTATCACACCTGTCATCTTCACAGACGGCACTCCGGTAGAGGTTCTCAAAACAGGCGATGTCGCCGCATGTGAAAAAGGCATTATCAAATTAGGCTGATTTACCCGGGAGGTAAATATGGGTTTAAGAGACAAGGTAGTTTACCAGATATATCCGAAATCATTCCAGGATTCAAATTCTGACGGATGGGGAGACATCAAGGGAATCATTTCCCGCCTCGACTATCTGCAGAAGCTTGGAATCAACTATATCTGGTTCAACCCGATGATTGTGTCACCTCAGCGTGACAACGGCTACGATGTGGCTGATTACAGAAACTTCGATCCCCGCTACGGAACGATGGAAGATTTTGAAGAACTGAGCAGAGAAGCAGCCAAGCGCGGCATAGGCCTTATGTTCGACATGGTCTTCAATCACACATCCACCGAGCACGAATGGTTCAAAAAGGCCATGGAAGGGGATGAAAAGTACAAGAAGTATTACATCTTCAGAAAAGGCAAGGGACCCGGTGTTCCCCCGAACAACTGGCAGTCCAAGTTTGCCGGACCGGCCTGGGAATATGTTGAGAAATTCGATGAATGGTACCTCCATCTCTTCGACGTCACCCAGGCGGATCTGGACTGGACAAATCCCGAGGTCAGACAGGAATGCGCCGATATCGTCAATTACTGGATCGGCAAGGGCGTCCACGGATTCCGTTTCGATGTCATCAACCTGATCTCCAAGGCTTCGTTTGAAGATGATCCCAACAACTATGACGGCAGACAGTTCTATACCGACGGCCCGAAGGAACATGAATACCTTCAGGAACTGAACCGGAACAGCTTCGGCAATGACCCGGTCCATCTCACGGTCGGTGAAATGAGCTCGACAACAATCGCCAACTGTGTCCGCTACGCAAATCTGGACGGCAGAGAGCTTGACATGGTCTTCAGCTTCCACCACCTCAAGGTTGACTACAAGAACCAGATGAAGTGGGAACTGCAGCCGATGGACTTCATGAGACTGAAGGAGCTCTTTACCGACTGGCAGGTCGGCATGCAGGAGGCGGATGCCTGGAACGCTCTGTTCTGGAACTGCCATGACCAGCCGAGATCCATCTCCAGATTCGGAAATGATAAGGAATACCGCAAGGAAAGCGGCAAGATGCTGGCAACCGCCCTGCATATGATGAGAGGCACGCCTTACATTTATCAGGGTGAGGAAATCGGCATGCCCAACGCTTACTTCACGGATATTTCCCAGTATGTCGACGTTGAAAGCACCAACATCTTCAAGGTGCTCAAAGAGCAGGGCAAGAGTGAAGAAGAAATCTATCACATCCTGCAGGAAAGATCCCGTGACAACGCCCGTACCCCGATGCAGTGGGATGACAGTCCCAATGCCGGTTTCACGGACGGCACACCGTGGATCCAGGTGGCTGACAGCTATAAGACAGTCAACGTAAAGAGCACCCTGGAAGATCCCGACTCCATCTTCGTCCATTATCAGAAACTGATCCAGATGAGAAAGACACTGCCGGTAGTGCAGGAAGGCGTCTATATTCCGATGCTCAGGGATCATCCGAAAGTCTATGCGTATGAACGGAAGACAGACGATGACAGCCTGATCGTAGTGAGCAACTTCTTCCCTGAAGAAACAGCAGCTGATGTCTGTCTGGACGGATATGAAGTATATCTCTCCAACTACAGTGACTCAAAGGCGGAGAACCATCTGGTTCTGAGACCTTACGAATCAGTCATCTTCCGGAAAAAAGCATAAACAGCCCGAAAACTGAACGGCAGGGCCTGCGGGTCCTGCCTCTTTTTCTGTCTGAAAAGAAATTCACGGATTTTCATTGATTATTTCGTTTGACACCTGCGCTTCAGAGCGTATCATAGTATCTGATGGAAATGGTAGGAAATCCAACTTTCTGATCATCACCGTCGTTTTGGAGGCATTGCCATGGCAGATCAGAGTAATTTTCTTCTAAATCTTTCCGTTCTTTACAGAAATACACAGAAATACTTTGACAGGGCTCTTGTTCCGTATGACATCGGCAGCGGACAGCTGATCTTCCTTCTGTGTATCAATGAGAACGAAGGAATTACAATGCAGGAACTGACATCGCTTTCGGAAGTGGATAAAGGGACCACAACCAAGAGCATCCAGCGTCTGATTGACCAGGGGTACATCCAGTCAAGAACAGACGAGAAGGATCACCGTGTCAAGCGGCTGTACACAACTGAAAAGGCAGCTGCGATCATGCCGGTCGTTTATGAATTCCGCAACCGCATGCGGACAATCCTGGCCGACGGCGTTGATTTCAGAAGCTTCGAGCAGGCGCTCGGGCAGGTGACGGACAACGCGAGAGAAAAGCTGCTCAGGGAAAATGAACTGCCTGAACTCAAGATCGGCGGCATGCAGAAAATGACTCTGCTTGATTATCCGGGCCGGGCGGCATGCACAATCTTCCTTTCCGGCTGCAACTTCAAGTGCCCGTTCTGCCACAACCGGGACCTGGTGTTTATTCCGGAAGGCTATGAATTCTTCGAAGTCAGCGAAGTGCTTGCCTATCTGGAAAAGAGAAAAGGCATCCTGGACGGCGTGTGCATCAGCGGCGGCGAACCGCTCCTGCAGGAAAACCTGCAGCAGCTGATTGAAAAGATCCGCGATCTGGGATACCAGATCAAGCTGGACACCAACGGCGGCTATCCGGAGAGGCTGAAGGACGTCGTGAACAAAGGCCTGGTGGACTATGTCGCGATGGACATCAAGAACAGCCCGGAGAAATATGCCCGGACGCTGGGCATGAACCCGGACGCCTTCAATATCGAGACAATCAGGGAATCGGTTGAGTTCCTGAAGACATGCGGAGTTGAACATGAATTCAGAACCACCGTGGTCAGGGAGCTGCACACAGCGGAAGATCTCATCGCGATCGGCGAATGGATCGGACCGGACCAGACCTACTATTTACAGCAGTTTGTGGATTCAGGAAATGTGATTCAGAGCGGGTTTACCGCTTATACCAAAGAGGAGATGGAAGCGCTCAGGGATGCTGTGGCACCGCTGGTCCCTTCGGTCACACTCAGAGGAATCAGGGAGGGGTAGAATGTACACAGTAAGGAAAAGAGACGGCAAGATCGCTGAGTTTGATCTTGCCAAAATCAGCGGCGCGATCAAGAAGGCATTCGATGCCTGCGGCAGACGTTATACGGACAATATCATTGATCTTATCGCGCTGCGTGTCACCAGTGATTTTGAACCGAAAATCAGGGACGGCGTCATCGACGTCGAATCCATTCAGGACAGTGCCGAAAAAGTTCTTTCCGAAACCGGCTACGCGGATGTTTCCAAAGCATACATCCTGTACCGCAAGCAGAGAGAAAATGTCAGAAATATCAACGCGACAACACTTGACTACAAGATGCTTGTCGACAATTATCTCAGAGCCCTCGACTGGAGAGTCAAGGAAAACAGTACTGTCACATATTCCGTCGGCGGTCTGATTCTTTCCAACTCCGGCGCGATCACAGCCAACTACT
>JAUNJW010000202.1 GCA_030533035.1 Erysipelotrichaceae bacterium | reverse complement strand
TATAAATTTGGCAGCGCATGTGCGGCCGCCGGGAACGACGATCATGTCATAGTCCTTCACTTCGTCAGAGAAGACTTTGTCGGATCTGACTCTGAGATTCTGCATGCCTGTGACAAACGGTTCTTCCTGGAAACGGAATGTGTCTGCTTTCACACCGGCTCTTCTGAGCAGGTCGACGATCTGGATTGTTTCACTTTCTTCAAAGCCGTCGATCATCATGACAGCTGCGCTCTTTTCAGTCATTACGCTTCCTCCTTCACATCAAATGCATTGAAG
Organism: Erysipelotrichaceae bacterium; assembly: GCA_030533035.1. Classification (GTDB taxonomy): domain Bacteria; phylum Bacillota_I; class Bacilli_A; order Erysipelotrichales; family Erysipelotrichaceae; genus Bulleidia. Next base: position 4,024 of record JAUNJW010000202.1, on the reverse strand, counting down.
TAAACCATTCTCTTTTTGACAGTTAGGCTGTCGGCGCCGAGCAGGTCGGCTGCCTTATAGGCAAACGCCCAGGCCAGGGCCGGGCCCTTGCCGGTGAGGATATTTCCGTCGACGACTACTGTATCCTCTGTTCTGTTTCCGCCCTTTGTTGCGACTGTCGGATAGCATGTGTATGTCTTTCCTTCGAGCAGTCCGCATTCATCAAGAACGGAAGGGGCTGCGCAGAGGGCGGCGATCCATCTGCCTTCCTGATTCATCTTTTTCAGAGTATCCGCGAGCAGCGCGCTTTCCTTCATATGGTCAACGCCCTCATAGCCGCCCGGCAGGATAATCATGTCATAGTCGAATTCTTCACCCAGGACGCCGTCACAGGCGATCTCGATACCGTGGTCTCCGGTGACTGTCATTGTATCTAGGCCGATCAGGTCGCATGTCAGTTCACATCTTCTGAAGATGTCGGCGATTGTAAGTGCTTCTCCTTCCTCGCAGCCTTTTGCGAGGATGACAGCTGCTTTGTTCATATTGCTGTTCCTCCTGTTATTTACATCTGCATCGTAGCAGTTGAAAGTTTCGGATTCAAACCTTTTCCAGATTATGGAAAACTGTTTGGTCTGCAGGAAAAAGAACATTACAATAAGGACGCATCAAACATGGAGGCACAGACATATATGAAGGTGAAACAGGGATCCAGAACTCTTGAAGCAGCTGTTCTGCTCACACTGGCAGGCGGCTATCTCGATTCATATACATATGTGGACAGGGGCGGTGTTTTCGCCAATGCCCAGACCGGCAATATCATCAAGCTCGGGCTGCGGATCGCGGACGGAAACCTGGAGGAATGCCTGACTTATCTGGTGCCGATCAGCGCCTTCATCATCGGCGTGCTGGCGGCGCTCTTTGTGGAAAGGTGGATGCAGAAAAGAGATCTGCACTATATCAGAAGAAGCGCGCTGATGATTGAGATCATCGCCCTGGGCATCGTCAGCCTGATTCCGGCGGGGGAACACACAAACATGCTGGCAAACGCCCTGGTATCCTTTGCCTGCGCGATCCAGATGGAGGCCTTCCCGGTTTTCATCGGCCAGCCGATCGCGACGACCGTATCCACCGGCAATCTGAGAAAAGGGGTGGACTCACTGTTCAAGGCCATTGTGGACCGCGACGCCGCAAAGCTGAGAACAGCCCTGGTATATTTCCTGATTGTTGTCCTTTTCATCACCGGCGTCACAGCCGGCTGTATCCTGACCAGGCGCTTCGGCAATTATTCCGTGCTTGTCCCGGCCGCCCTGATGGCGCTGACAGTCATTGTGATCACCGTCAGGACAGAGCACACGGCAGAGCAGAAACAATGAATTTCAGAACAGGTGAAAGCCTGTTTTTTCAATTTCTTTTGCAAGAATCCATGAATTGCCTATAATATAGACTTGTGAAGGTATCAGCTGATCCTTCATGCAGAAAAAGGCATGGATCCTGCGGCAATGATCCGCAGTTGTCATGATCCGGGTGTTCCGCGCACACCCGCATCCCTGAGACTGAACGGATAATCTCGCTTGCCATCAAAGATCCGCTTCGGAAAAACACCGGGAGACAATCCTGTTTTTGTGGTTTTCCTGAAATGCCTGGAAAACAGATACCAACGATCGGACGCAGAATTCCGTATGAAAAGGAATGATTCTTTTCTACGTGTTTTGGGTCCTTTTTTTGGACCCGGCATCAGCAGAACAGAGGGCATATGATGATGAATCTGACAAAAAAGATCTTGGCGGTACTGGCACTGACCTGTACCACGCTTCCTGTCATCCAGAAAAACACGATCCGGGCGGAGGCAAAGGAATACTACCCGCTTGGCTGCACCGCTTATGAAGTGGACACAGTCAACGCGAAGGGCGGTTTCGACAAAGTCAGCTGCGCGGACACGTTTGAGGCGGCGAAGACGAAAATGAAAACACTCGGGGAAAACGGCGTTGTCCGCCATAACGGCAGCTATTCCCCGACAAAAATCATCGCGATGAACAGCGGTATGGTTTTTGCCTATCCGTTCCGTTCCGGATCGACGCTGCTCAACTATTACCAGGATCCCGGATTCTCGACATCCTATGCCATTACATACAGCGGCCAGCATTACCAGGCGGCTTACTTTGACACGGTTTCGTACAGTACGAACGGAACCGGAAGCGTCCACATGAATCTGAACGGCTTTGACGGCTATGTCCAGCTCAAGGATGCCGACCTCGTCCCGCTGCGTTTCTTCACCGACCGGCTCTCCATAACGCTCGGCGGCAATGAAACCTACTACAGCACACCGGAACAGCCGTATTCAATCAAACCGCTGATCAACACCTATGTGTGTACACAGAACGGCAATTACAAGGATATGATGTTTACCGGCTACTACGGCTGGCCGGATGATACCGGCTATTCAATGTCGGCCGGCAGAAACCTCGCGCTCCCGGCGGCTGACTGGATGAATGTGGGGACAACCTATTACAGCTACAACGGCTATGACTTCTATACCGACATGGGCTTCCATGACTATGCCGGCGAATATTACAACTACTACCAGTTCCTGCCGATGCGCTCGAAATCAAAACTGACCGCAGCCGACTTTGACAGATTCCTCAAGGACAGGGGAGTCACTTCATCATCGAAGCTGTACGGCCAGGGACAGGTATTCCTGGATGCCCAGAATGACTATGGCGTCAATGCCCTCATCGTCTTCGCCATGGCCTGTCTGGAATCCGCTTACGGCACCAGCAATTACGCGATGAACCGGAATAACTTCTTCGGCTGGGGCGCGGTTGACACCAATCCCAACGAGGCTGCCTACTACAGCAGCGTCCGGGACGGGATCAGGACCCAGATGGCCCAGAACCTGGCCGGCTACCTGGATATGGATGACTGGCGCTACTACGGCTCCATGGTCGGCTCCAAGGGAGCGGGATTCAACCTCAAATACGCGTCCGCTGTCTACTGGGGAATCCAGATCGCTTCGATTGCCTACCGCATGGACAAGGTCTCCTGCGGCTATAACGGAAACCTGACCGACCATGATTCCGTCACCATCGGCATCGTGAAAAACGGCAGTGCATCCGCTTCCCTGACAAAAGGCGGCAAAACGGCTTACAACATTCTTTCCTGCTACGGAAGATATGTGCCGCTCTATCCGGTCGCGGTTCTTTCCGAAGAAGACGGCTATTACAAAACACAGTGCACGAACTATGTGGTCAACGGAAAAATCTATTACATCCACAGTTCGGCGGATGTGCGCAATTACAGCTGGACGGACAGCGTCGGCTGGTTCAGCACAAAGGATATTGAGATTGTCAACAACGTTCCTGCCGAACCGGCATTCACAGCCGGCGAAGCGGTGGAAACACTGGATACCATTGCCGTTGACGGCACATCGGTAACCCTGGGCGGCCTGAGCTACCGCGAAGGAGTTGATGAGACACCGGCAGCTGTCATCAGCATCACGGATGATTCATTCAATGATCTGCTGAAACGCGATCCGGCCGTTACCGCTGAGGGCAGCGGATACAGATGGACCTGCAGCATGGATCTGAGAAACCTGGAAGAGGGTGTGTATTACTTCAGGAATGACTATACATACCAGAAGGCTTCCCAGTACGGCGGTTCCTATTATCTGAAGACTGACACAGTGCCTGACGCATTTATCCGTCAGGGCAGATCCTATACCTTCGCAAGGGGCTCCGACAGTTCGCTTTCCCTGCGGATCGCGGCAGTCACATGCGCTGAGGGAACACACTACGATGAAGAAGCCGGCGGTTGCGCGGCTGACATTGTCCGCACCGTCGAAAAGGAAGAGGAAATCCAGCCGGATGATCTGAGCGTCATGCGCGGCGTGGATGAAGTCACATACAGCGCTGAAACCGGCACCGTCACCCTGAAAGGCCTGGCATTCTTCCCGGCCCTTGACGCGGCGGCAGGAACAGTCAGCCATGAACTGATCCTGGTCAATCCTGAAAAGGGAACGGAAACGGTTCTTCCCGCTGTGACGGACAAC
>JAUNJW010000201.1 GCA_030533035.1 Erysipelotrichaceae bacterium | reverse complement strand
TGAAGGGCATTGCCCATGTTCTGAGTGAGAAGAGCGTTTTCCTCGATCCCCAGATCCGCACAGTCTGTGACAGCCGGAACGAATACCATGGCGCCATCGGCGTCTATTATCCCAATGAGGCAATGGGACCAAGACGCTTCCTGTATCATGGCGAAAGCGGGGCGGATTCCGCCCTGATGGAAAAGGTGATCCGCAATGTCATGGAATATGCCAACTCCCAGCTGCTCGATCCGCTGTATACCTGGCATGGGGTAAACAACGCCGTCCTTGCCGCCATGGTGGAAAACCAGATGGAAGAAAACAGGAAAGCCCAGCAGGCCCGTCAGGAAGCCGAGGATGAGATTGGGCAGGTCTATGAAATATTTGACCGCGACCTGGAAAAACTCAGAAGCCAGGTGGAGGAGCTGATCAGGATCAACCAGGCCCAGGAAGCCGAAATCATCGGCCTGCGGGCAAGCCTGAGCGCCAATGAGCAGAAGCCTCTCCTGTTAATGGGGGAGGAAGAAGACTTCTTTGCCGGCGAGATTCTTGAAATCCTTTCGGATGCCTTGAAAGAAAGCGTGAAAAATGAGAAAGAAGGTTCAAGGCGGGCCATGGTCCTCAATGACGTCATTGAACATAACGGATCACCCGCGCGGCTGGCGGAAATGAAGGAAGAACTGAAAAAAGCCTTCAAGGGCTACAAGACAATGAGCTCCGCGCTCAGGCAGCAGCTGATCAATATGGGATTCACGATCAGCGAGGAGGGAAAGCATTACAAACTGATCTACCGGAATGATCCCCGCTTCTGCACAGTCATCGCCAAAACCGGCTCCGACCACCGGGAAGGGATGAATATCGCCGCCAAAATCATCAGGGAAATGCTGTAAAAACCATTCAATGCCGGTTCCCGCACACGGATCCGGCATTTGTTTTTAACTTATGGCTGAATTTATAGTTTCAGAGTCCATCTTTGTACTAAAATGATGTCTATGAAAGAAATACTGCGCAAACTGATTATCATCGGAATCTGCCTGTTCATGGTCCTGCTTGCCGGCCTCAGGGTCTTCGCGGAAGAAGAACCCGCTTCCGACACAGACGGTACAGAAATCACTGAGCTGGATGAAGGCGTTGAACAGTACATTCATGAATCAGATCCTCAAGAAACACTCCATTCGAATTTTTACGTTCTGACAGTGCAGGAGACACGCTCCCTGGAAGTGGGCTTTGACAAAGACTGGTTCCGGCAGAACGCCGGCATCTATTCCCATGACCTGGCAAGACTGTCACTCGGCCTGGCAACGGCTGCCTTCCGCCCGAAAGTCGGCAAAGGCGGGGAGGATACCCCGGGCGACGCCAACCTGTCCAACTTCCTGCGGGAAGCCCACTTCACTGATCTGCGCAGCGATGACTATGACAAGAACCCCAGCATGTATACTGTTTCCACTGTCATGGGCCATCAGAAGATCGGCGAAGGGGATGAGGCGTTCGAACTGATCGCGGTCGGCGTCTGCGGCCAGGGCTACCTCGATGAATGGGAGTCCAATTTCTCCATCGGCACCGGCAAAGTCCATGAAGGCTTCGACCGTTCGGCCAGCCTGGTGTATGACCGCATCTTCGGCTACATTGCCAGCCAGAATCTGCAGGGACCCATGAAGATCTGGATTTCCGGCTTCTCACGGGCAGCCGCGGTCTCCAACATCACCGCCGCCAGACTCAGTGATTCGCCGATGTTCTCCCAGGATACCGTCTTCGCGTATACATTCGCCACACCGCGCACTGTCCGTGATGAAAACGCGGGCAGATATAACAATATCTTCAATATCGTCGGCAAGACCGACCCGGTGCCCAATGTCCCGTTCGCCGACTGGGGCTATTACCGCTATGGCATGACCTTCTACCTGCCGGTGCCGGAAACGGATTCCGACTACCATGAGAAGCGGACAAAGGCCAATGAGGTCTATAAAGAGCTGACCGGCATCGATTACTGGTACAACCTGGAATCCGACGAGATGCTCAAGATCATCCTTGCCTACTGTCTGGAGCTGAGTCCGACCGTGGACGTCTACGCGGCCAGCCTGCAGGAGAAGCTGATCCGCATGTGGGAAAACAAGTCGCTGGTCAATATCACGATGAATCTGCTTGACCTGGCCAATGACCCGATCCTCATCAATGAGGACAACCGCCTTCATGCGAATATGCTGCTGAATTATATTTCCAGTTTCGCATTGGCATATATCAATGACGCCAGCGTGTTCAAAAGATGGAATCCGACCGCTTCCATCGGCGCCAACATGCTGCAGGCACATACGCCGGAGCTCTATGTCTCATGGCTCTTCTCCACCAACAGCGGCAAAGAGCTCTACAACATGAACAATCAGTATACGGAGATTTACATCGCCAGCACCGATCCGGTGTCCCTGATCAAGGACGGCGAAGTCATTGAAACCATCGACGCCCCGTACGGACCGGACGCCACCGATGAGGAAATCTTCGACATAAAGAGAAAACCGGTCTCGCCGGAAGAAAACATCTACCTGCGGTACTCTGAGGATTTCATCAAGTGCACACTGCCGCGTGATGAGGAATACAGCTTCCGCATTCCGGCCATCAGAGGGGAGAACCTGTTCTCCGCCCTGCAGATTGACTACACGACGGAAAGCCAGAATCCGGACAGAACATTATGGTATGACTACACGGTCAGCCAGGGCGACGCGCTGACCGTCACCCTGAAACCGAATGAGGATCCTGTTCTGGAAACCGGTGAGCCGCTGGATCAGGACAAGCTGCATTACAATGACAATCTTGATTTCGACGTCACCGATCTTGTCATCATCACAACAGACACTGCCGTGGCACTGCCATGGCGCACCGCCGCCATCGGCGTGATCAGCGCATTCTTCATTGTCATCACACTGATCCTGTTCCAGATCACATATCTGATCGGCAAGATCCGTTTCCACAGCCGCATCAAGAAGGGCTGGCTGCCGCCCGGCACCACATACAGAAAACTTCCGATTTTCTGTGTGTACGCGATCTTCATGCTGTTCATCATCAAGGAATTCTTCGGCGCCCTGTATCCTGACGACGTCAAGATGGTCATGATGTTCAAGCTTGCCATCGGCATGCTGTCAGTCACCACCGCGGCCATGGGCTATACCTGGAACAAGGAACGCCTTTCCGGCTGGATCGTGGTGGCTCTGATCCTGCTGGCCGGCGCTGACATTGTCACAACCATCAACACGCCAATCGGCGCAATCCTCCATACCGCTTCCTACTGCGTGCTGACATACGCATACTGGACGGAGGAAGAACCGGACAGGAAACAGGTGATTGTCCAGGTAATCCTGACATTGTTCGCCATCGGTGTCGTTATATCCATCAACGGCGATTTCGGCTGGCTCAAGCTGCTCGCGGCTCTGTATCTGCTGGCGGCGGTCGCCATGGTCTGCACATCATTCCAGCTGTCGAAGCGTGTCTTTGTCGGCTCAATCCTGCTGTTCACCTCCGGCTGCCTGTTAATGGCCAATGTCGTCAGGGGCCAGACATTCCTGTCCCATATCGTCTCACTGGGAACCTATTATCTTGCAGTCAGCGTCCTGGCAAGTTCCAATACGCGGATTGTGATTCCCAGACTCGTTCCCGAAGACTCCCTGGAAAGGGAAGCCGTAGAAGCTTAAAACAGGGCTTTCTCCGGCAGTTCCGCAAAGACTGCCGGAAAAGCCTTTTTTGTGTCCGCGGCCGCTCATGGAAGACCGTATGTGCAGCTGAAAAAGGAACAATATCGCGAAATAGTACCGAAACAGGCATCTCCCGGACAGTCAGTTCCCGGACAGCCCCGGAATCCACGGCAAAGTATGCTATGATTAGAAATAATCTACAGGATTCACATATGCAGGAAATTGATGACCGGTATCCGGAATACGCCGAACCCTATGAACCAGTCAAAGGGGGAAAGCACCACAGCGCGATCGCTTTCGGCAGTACGCTTCACGGAAGGAATCATGCCAGGCCAATCGCGATGACAGTTGCGGCTGCAGCTCTTTTTGCGCTGCTCAGGCCGTCTGCCCCGGTTCCGCCCGCACCTGATCAGAATCCCGCGCCTGTCGCGGTGGTGACGCCGAGTCCTGAGCCGTCGCCGTCTGCCACGCCGTCAGCGGAACCCACACCTTCACCGGAGGTGACGCCGACGCCGGAACCGACGGAAAGCCCGACCCCTGAGCCGACCGTGACGCCGACTCCCGAGCCGCGTCCCCGGCCGGTACCGCCGACGCCTCCGCCCGGACCGACACCGACCCCGACAGCTGAGCCGGGACCCACGCCG
>JAUNJW010000024.1 GCA_030533035.1 Erysipelotrichaceae bacterium | reverse complement strand
TAGCCGTCCAGTGAGACGCCGATCAGGAAATGATTGTCATGGAAGAACTGCGCCCATTCTTCATCAATCAGTGTTCCGTTGGTCTGCAGGGCATAATTGACTTTGACACCCGGGTATTCTTTCATCTTTTCCGTAAAATGGACAAAATACTGCAATCCTGCCACGGTGGGTTCACCGCCCTGGAAGCTGATATTGGCAGTTCCCTTTTCACCGAGCGCTTCCGCAATCCGGGCGATGACGGTATCGCAGGTCTCTTCGCTCATGATTCCGCTGGAGGCGATTTCCCGGTTTTCACTTATGTCCGCATAAAAACAATATCTGCACCTCAGGTTGCAGAGGGATGAAGCCGGTTTGATCATGACGGAGATGTTTTTCGCTGGCATTGTTCAGATTCCCCGGGATGTTTTCAGTTACCTATATTTTAAACAATCCTGCCCCGGAAATCAGCTGAAGTGTATTTTTCATCCATCCTTTTCAGCACCTGAAGAAACATATGTTGTCAAATGTGACAATTGTGTGCAAATATGAAACGTTACAAAATTTTGCAGGTAAAAACTGGTAAGATAAAGATGTAAAAATCTCGGAGGACATAATGCTTAAAGAAAGACTTGAAACAATTGTGAATTCACTGGACACATGGCAGTTCCCCGCTCCGGTGGAGAACATGCCCCATGGCGACATGCCCGGAGATAAGGTTCTTATTTCCGAAGCCCTGATCCCCCATGCCCAGACCCTGTTCCGCCTGATTGTGAAGATGATGAAAGAAAAAGGCGATGATAAATTCGTCATTTCCATTTTCGGCGGCTCCGGTTCCGGCAAGAGTGTAACAACCTCCCTGCTGACTTACTATCTGAATGAAGCCGGCATCAAAGCATACGCGCTGTCGGGAGACAACTATCCGCGCCGCATCCCTGAATACAATGATGCCGAGCGTGTCTCCATTTTCCGTTCCGAAGGTCTCAAGGGACTTCTGAAGGAAAATCTCTACAGCAAAGAAAACCAGGAAGTCCTCGATGACTTATGGAAGAAAGAAACTGACTCCGATCCCGCCGAGGCAGAGAAGTATCCCTGGCTGGCCGCTTACCAGAAGTATGGCAGAGAAGGCCTGAAAGGTTATCTCGGCACCGAGAAGGAACAGGATTTCAACCAGATCAACTGGGTTCTGGACGCCTTCAAGCAGGGAAATGAAAAGATCTGGCTCAAGAGAATGGGAAGAACCGAAGACGCCAGATGGTATGACAATGTTGACTTCAGCGATACCGACGTCCTGCTGCTTGAATGGACCCATGCCGGCGCAGAACAGGTTATGGGTGTCGACATCGCCATCTGCCTGCGTTCCACACCGGAAGAGACAAAAGCCTATCGTTTATTCAGAGCCAGGGACGGCAAGGCAGACTCAGCCTTTGTCACCATGGTTCTGGAAATCGAACAGGAAAAGCTCGACCGCAGAATGGAGAACGCGGATATTATCCTTTCCAAGGAAGGTGAAGTATTAAGGCCGTAATTTATGACTGACAGAACAAAAACAGGAACACTTCTGAATGCCTACTGCGACAGCATGGGCGGTCAGCTGTCTGACATCGTTTCCGTGCTCAAAAGGAAAGAGCTGGCAGGTGCGTTTGAATCCTTCTATATCCTTCCTTCCGTCTTCAACTGCGATCTTGACCGCGGTTTCTCACTGATTGACTATGAGCTCAATGAATCCCTTGCCGCAAAACAGGACATTGAAGAGCTCAGAAACATGAACATCCGTCTGATGATGGACTTCGTTCTCAACCACATTTCCGTTCTTTCCCCCCAGTTCCAGGACATCCTGAAAAAGGGAGATGATTCTGAATACCGTGATTTCTTCATTGACTGGAACAGATTCTGGGAAGGCTGCGGGGAAATGACGGCTGACGGCTATATCCAGCCGGATGAGAAATATATCAAAGACATGTTCTTCCGCAAGGCCGGGCTGCCGATCCTGATGGTGAGGTTCCCGGACGGCCGTGAGGTGCCTTACTGGAACACCTTCTACCAGGAGGTCAATTATCCTGATCTCAACGCCTATGAGCTGGTCAGGGATCTCGGCATGCAGTATTGCGCCGCTGAGGAAATCGCGAAGATTTTCAACACATCTGAAAAAGATCCTTCAAAGCTGGATCTCGGCAGATGGAACAAGTATAAAGACGCTGTTGTGGATTACATCCAGAGCAGAAGAACGTACCTCGGCCAGATGGACCTGAACATCAAGTCCGACCTGGTCTGGGACTATTACCGCAGCACTCTGGCAAAGCTGGCTTCCTACGGCACATCGATCGTCCGTCTTGACGCCTTTGCCTACGCGCCCAAGGAACCCGGCGAAAAGAACTTCCTCAATGATCCGGGCACATGGGATCTGCTGGAGAAAGTGGCTGCCATCGCCAGGGAAAACGGCCTGACCGTCCTGCCGGAAATCCACGCTTCCTATGAGGAGAAGATCTATGAGACGCTGGCTGAAAAAGGCTATATGGTCTATGACTTCTTCCTGCCGGGACTTCTGATTGACGCATTTGAAAGAAAGAGCGGCGTCTATCTCAAGAAATGGATTGACGAAATTGTTGCCAAGAAGATCCGCACTGTCAATATGCTTGGCTGCCATGACGGCATTCCCCTGCTTGACCTCAAGGGCCTGCTGCCGGAGGAAAGCATCCAGAATGTCATTGACACCACCGTTAAACGCGGCGGCTATGTCAAGGATCTCCACGGCGCCAAGAATGTCTACTACCAGGTCAACGCCACGTATTACAGCGCCCTGGGCGAAAGCGACCAGAGAATGTTAATGGCCAGAGCGATCCAGCTCTTCATGCCCGGCAAGCCGCAGGTCTGGTACCTTGACCTGTTTGCCGGAAAGAATGACTACGAAGCCATGGCAAGAGCCGGCGCCGGCGGCCACAAGGAAATCAACCGCACCAATCTCACCATGGAACAGATCGAAGAAGGTCTTGGCAAAGAAGTTGTCCGCAAACAGCTGACCATGTTAAAGATGAGAAACAGCTCCCCTGTCTTTGCGGAAGACGCTGAAATCTCCTGTGAGGTTGACGGCTCAGAGATGAGCATCGTCTGGCAGAGTGAAGCCGGCAGAGCTGAACTCAAGGTGGATTTCGAAAACGAAACCAGCGAGATCCAGATCGACGAAAACTGAGTATTATCATGAAAACGACGGAGCTTCAGTGCTCAGCCGTTTTTCATTTGCGTATTATGTTCAGAATCAGTCGTCCAGGCCTTCCGCACCATTAGAGGCAATGACAGTTTTATACCAGTAATAGGAATCCTTGGGGATCCGGTTCAGTGTGCCGGAATTCTCATCCTCTTCCCTGTCGATGTAGACAAAGCCGTATCTCTTCTGATAGCCGTTGAGCCAGCTGAGAACATCCGACCATGACCATGTGCAGTAAGCCAGCACACGGCAGCCGTCATCGCAGGCCTTCCGCAGTTCCTTTACATGTTCCTTCAGATAGGCAATGCGGTACGGATCGTGGATCTGTCCGTCTTCCACCTTGTCAAAGGCGCCAAGCCCGTTTTCGGAAATAACAATCGGCAGATCATAGCGGCTGGTGATTTCACGGCAGGCATAGCGCAGGCCCATCGGGTCAATGGTCCAGTCCCAGTCAGTTGTCGGCAGGTTTGTGTTTTTCGGATTGCGGTACATGCCGGCGACGCCGGAGATTTCCGTTGTGCCCTTCTTGCCGGTTGTGTTCATCTTACCCATGCCGTCAACACCGTCCACCGGGTTGTATTCAACACTGGTTGTCTGATAATAATTAACGCCCATGAAGTCGACTTTGGAAGCAGCCTCTTTCAGGATCTCCTCATCGCCCTCTTCCATGACGGGAGCGATTCCCCTGGACAGCTGATAGGCGACTGCGGCTCTGGGATATCTGCCATAGGCATAGATATCCATCCAGTAGAAGTTCTGCAGGTCATCATAGTCATACTTGGCCATCGCGTCTTCCGGCTTGTTCGTAACAGCGTAGGAAGGACCGTAAGCAAAGGAAGAACCGACTTTGGCGTCCGGCCAGAGTTCCTTGAGCGCAAGCACGGATTTGGCATGGGCCATGAAGGCATGGTGGTTGACCTGATAGAAAGTCTTGTAGTCTCCTGCTTTTCCGGGAGGATGGGAGGCCATCAGCCAGCCGTGACCGGTAAAGACATTCTGTTCATTGATGATAATCCAGTACTTGACCCGGTCGCCGAAATTCTCAAACAGTGTTTTTGCGTAGCGGACAAAGTCATCGACGATGCGCCTGTTTTCCCAGCCGCCGTACTGGTCCTGCAGTGCCTGCGGCAGATCCCAGTGATAAACAGTGACCATCGGCACAATGCCGTATTTCAGGCATTCATCGATCAGATTGCTGTAAAACGCCAGGCCCTTTTCATTGATTTCCCCGTTGCCGTCGGGAATGATTCTTGTCCAGGCAATCGAGAAACGGTAGGTTTTCAGACCCATTTCCGCCATTAAGCGGACATCCTCTTTGTAGCGGTGATAATGATCGACAGCCTTGTCACCGGTTGTTGCTTTGAATGTCTTGCCGGGAATCCGGACGAAAGTATCCCATACAGAGACGCCCTTGCCGTCTTCATCCCAGGCACCCTCCACCTGATATGCGGCGGAAGCGGCACCCCATAAAAAGTCCTTTGGGAAGCCATTGGTTTTCTCAAAATACATGATATGTTTCCTTTCCTGTTTTTCTTTAATGTACAGGATCGATGGACGTAAAACAAGACAGCTGCCGCGGACTTCAGTTTTTTGGCCGGCTGAAGCAGGACCGGATCACAAGACTGCCCGCGGAATCACATAGAAGACCTGCCTGACAAAACGGAATAATCCAAATCAGATCCGCAATATGGAGAAAGAAAGCGAAAAAGTGAATAAAAAAGCCGGTTTTGTACATCTACTTTATGATTTGGAAAATCTACAATATTAGAAGGAATACTTAAGATAATGATGCTTAGAAAGCGTCACAGGAGAGAGAAACATGGCATTGACAATCATGAATGAAGCCCAGCGCTGCCTGCAGTGCAAGGTTCCGATGTGCAAAAAGGGATGCCCCATCGCCACCCCCATCCCGGAAGTCATCGCAAAATTCAAGGACGGGAAGATCATGGAGGCAGGACAGCAGCTGTTTGAAAACAACCCGATGTCCGTCTTCTGTTCCATCGTCTGCGACCACCAGGCCCAGTGCGCAGGTCACTGCGTTCTCGGCAGAAAAGGAAGTCCTGTCCATTTCTACCATATTGAACGCTTCGTATCCGACGCGTATCTGGACAGAGTAAGAATCACAAAACCCGAGAAAAAAGGAAAGAAGGCTGCAGTTCTGGGTGCCGGTCCGGCCGGAATGAGCGTCGCAGTCATCCTGGCTTCCAACGGCTATGATGTCACAATCTTCGATGACAACAACCAGATCGGCGGTATGTTAAGATACGGCATTCCTGAATTCAGACTGCCCAAGACAATCATCGACAGATACAAGAAGCTCATGGACAAGCTGGACATCCGCTTCCGTCCCAATACTGTACTTGGCGAAGCACTGACTATTGACAACCTGTTCAGAGACGGCTATGCCTCTGTCTTTGTCGGCACCGGTGTCTGGAGACCCAAGACACTCGGCATTGAAGGCGAAAGTCTTCCCAATGTCCACTTCGGTATTTCCTATCTTGCCAATCCGGAAGCCTTCACCATCGGCGAAAATGTCGCGATTATCGGCATGGGCAATGTCGCCATGGACGTCGCAAGAACTGCTTTAAGACACGGCGCACAGAATGTCACCCTGTATGCGAGAAGCAAGAGAATCGCGGCGAGCGAACATGAAATGGACTACGCAAGACTGGATGGCGCCCAGTTTGAATTCGGCCAGGCAATCGAAAAGATTGAACCGGAAGGACCGGTCTTCAAAGTTGCGGTCTTTGATGAAAATGACAAGGTCATCGGTTATGAGGAAGAACTGAATCATGTCAAAGCAGATTCCACAATCCTCGCAGTTTCCCAGGCACCGAAGAACAAGCTGATCCTGACAACCGCCGGACTGGAAGGAAATGAAAAAGGCCTTCTGATCACGGATGAAAACGGCATGTGCACCGTGCCGGGCGTCTTTGCGGCAGGTGATGTTGTCACCGGCTCCAACACCGTCGTGGCAGCGGCAGCGGAAGCCAAAAAAGCGGCGGAAGCCATGATGAAATACATGGAAGAACACTGATTTCAGAATCGGTTCAAAAACAAAAAATCCCTGCAGGATATTCAGAAGATATGTAACTTCCGGATCCCTTCGGGGATTTTTCATATGTTCAGCTGTTCAGAGCCTGCTGAGGAACAGAGCCCATACCGGCAGCAGGCCGATGGACAGAATTGTCGAAAGAACAACAATGTCCGCCGCGAACTTGACATCCGCCTGATACTGCTCCGCCAGTACGGCAGTGGTACTGCCTGCCGGCATCGCCGCCAGCAGGACGGAAAGTCCGGTAATCATCGGATCGATATGGAACAGCATACAGCCGCCAAGCACAATCAGCGGGATGATCAGCAGACGCAGGACGCAGTACTGCAGATTCAGTTTTGAAATCATTGACTTAAAGCCATACTCCGCCAGGATCATACCCAGAAACAGCATGATCAGCGGGGTTGAACAGCGGCCAAGGCTGTTCAGGGTTGTATCGACAGCGGCCGGGAATGTAATTCCGGCAATCATCCTGATCAGGCCGATGATGACAGCGATGATACAGGGATGGGTGATGATCTTTTTGAAAACCTGCTTTGCGTCGGCGCCGCCTTCGAAATAAGAAATGCCTGCAGACCACATGACAATCCGAAGCGGGATCAGATAGATCTGCCCGTACAGCATGCCCAGCTGCCCATAGACGCCTTCGGCCACCGCGTTGCCAAGGAAGCCGGCATTGGAACAGACTGTGGCAAACTGGAGGCTTTTTCTTTTGTTTTCTTCTGTCTTTCTGAACAGAACTGCAGCGAGAAATGCGCACAGGATCTGGATTCCGATGGAAACACAGAGAATCTGAACAAAGTTGTTCGCGATCTCACTGCTCATCTCCATATCAAAGGAATGCACGATATTGGCCGGCAGAAAAACGTTGATGACCGCTTTCGAAAAGACCGATCTGTCCTTAGGCTTCAGAATATGAAGCGCACAGATCAGATAGCCGACGGCCATCTCGGCAAACATCATGAACTGCAGATTGAAAAGCTGATTCAGATTCATATTCACTCCCCGCTTTCTGCTGAAGATTTTAAACCCCTTTCCGGGAAAACGGAATTTTTTTGCGGTTTACTGTTCATTCTGAGGCAGGGTACTTCTCAGTTTCAGGGCCGCAATCAGCACAGCCGCGTCATTGACATTTCTCGGGTCCAGACCGGTTTCCCTGCGGATCCGCTCCAGCCTGTACTGGAGGGTGTTTTTATGAATGAACAGTTCTTCCGATGTCTGTTTCAGGGAAAGATTGTTTTCAAAATACACTGAGAGCATCGTAAGATCAGCCTTCTCCAGCTCAGCCAGCGTCCGGTTCAGGAAACGGTCCCTGACATATGCCGGCATGTCTGAAAACAGCAGTTCCATGCCGAGGGAATCAAATTCATTATATGCAGCTTTTGACGCGTTCAGTGCCAGCCGGGCGTCTTCATAGGAGCGGTGTATGCGGCCGAGACTGTGCGTGCTGCCGACACCCACAGCAGCGGGAAGTTCCGTCAGCAGACGGATTCTCTCACGGTTCTGCAGGAATGATTCTTCGGAGCAGATCAGAATGTACTTGTCAGGATAATCATACGCATAAAGAGACCTGGGAATAGCCGAGAGGATCGTTTCGGACCTGTTTTCAAGGGCGGTGATATTGCGGGCGCGGTCGGCAATCCGCAGATGGATCAAAACCGCACGGCATGGCTCATGGTAATCCAGCCCTTTCTGTTTCAGGAATGCCTGCAGATACTCATGATTGATTTTCTCGTCATGGACCATCGCTTTGGCCACATAGGAAAACTCCGCCCTCTTGAGTTCTCTTGAGGCATCGAGGTCCCTTTCCCGTAACAGCATCCTCATGATTCTTAAGGCAAGACGGGCATACCGTCTGACCTCATCCGGCTCGCCGGTGATGCCGATGACGGCAATTGTTCTGCCGTGATAAGCAAAAGGAATATTCACGCCCTTCTGGGCGCCTTCAAAGGAATCATTGTCATAAACTTCCAGAGTCTGGCCGGACTGCGCCGCTTTCCAGCCGATTTCATGATAATCGCCGATTCTTTTTTCATCTGTTGAAGCGGTGATGATGCCGTCGGTTGAAATATAGTTGATATCATAGCCGCAGACATCTTTCACGGTGTCCACGATCTGCTGTGCTGTATTCTTGCTGATCATAATTCTCTCCGGGCAATTGTTACGCAGAACAATTATATCAAAATTTATATCTCTGTTATTGTCATACGGGATATATTGTCAGCGCTTTCATTTGTTTATAGTAAAGAAGAAGAAAACAAAACGGAGGTTGTCATGAAATTATTATTCGCTTCAGATTCATTCAAGGGCTCCCTGAGCAGTGAACAGACAGCAGTTCTTCTGAAAAAGGCTGCCACCGAAGTATTCGGTGAAACTGAATGCGGTTCCGTACCGGTCGCGGACGGCGGCGAAGGCACAATTGACGCAGTCATCGCGGCGGAACATGGGGAAAGGATCGAAGTTGAAGTCTACTCCCCTCTCTTCGAAAGAATCACCGCCTGCTATGGAAAACTGGACGAAAACCGCGCAGTCATCGAAATGGCTGCCGCAAGCGGACTGCCGCTGATTCAGAGAAACCAGAGAAATCCGCTTTACACCACGACATACGGCACAGGCGAACTGATCCGCGACGCTCTTGACAAGGGCTTCCGTGACATTTCCATCGCCATCGGCGGCAGCGCCACCAATGACGGCGGCATGGGCTGTGCCAGAGCTCTCGGCGTCCGTTTCCTTGACAAGACAGGCAGAGAACTGCAGGGAACCGGCGGCGATCTGGAACTGGTGGACTCAATTGATGTCACTGAAATTGATCCCCGGATCCGTGACTGCAAAATCACTGTCATGTGCGACGTCACCAACCCTCTGACCGGCCCGCAAGGCGCCACATATACCTTCGGCGCCCAGAAAGGCGCAACACCGGAGATTCAGGCAAAACTGGAAGCCGGTATGGTCAACTACAAGAACATCATCGTCCGCCAGTTTGACATCGACCCTGACACAATCCAGGGCGCCGGCGCGGCGGGCGGCCTCGGCACAGCGCTGATGGTCTTCCTGAACGGCGAAATGAAATCCGGTATCGATTCTGTCCTGGATCTGATCGATTTTGATTCCCGTCTGGATGGTGTTGATCTCGTTGTCACCGGTGAAGGACGCACTGACTGGCAGAGCTGCTTCGGCAAGGTTATGCAGGGTGTCGGTGAGCGTTCCCGGGCAAAGGGCGTTCCCTGCGTCGGTCTTTCCGGTTCACTGGGGCTTGACGCCGAAAAAGTTTTCGACCACGGTGTTGAATCCCTGATCACATCCGTCGATTCCCCGATGCAGATCGAGGAAGCCATCTCCCGGGCGGAAGAACTCTACTATCTCGCCGCCGTCCGCATGTTCCGTTTCATCAGAACGGGCATGGCCATCGCTGAAAAGAACCGCTGAGAAAGGCAGCGTACACATCTGAATCAAAATCAAATTATGGAATACAGCTTCTCAACACTTGGCGCAATCCTCGGGCTGGTGATTGCGATCATCCTGATCATCCGTAAAGTCCAGCCTGCATACTGCCTGATCCTCGGTGCCCTGATCGGCGGCATCGTCGGCGGAGGCGGTCTCGATACAACTGTCAGCACCATGGTCAGCGGCGCCGCTTCCATGATGTCCAGTATCCTGCGTATCCTGACATCCGGCATTCTCGCCGGCGCCCTGATCAAAACCGGCGCCGCCCAGAAAATTGCCGAAACGATTGTCAGCACATTGGGGGAAAAACGTGCCCTGATCGCCATCTCCATCGCGACCATGTTAATCTGCGCGGTCGGCGTCTTCGTTGACATCTCCGTCATTACCGTTGCCCCGATTGCCCTTGCCATCGGTGAGAAAGCCGGTCTTAACAAAGCCAGCATCCTGCTGGCGATGATCGGCGGCGGCAAAGCCGGCAACATCATCTCCCCCAACCCCAACACGATCGCGGTTTCCGAAGCCTTCGGACAGGATCTGACAGCCGTTATGTTCCGCAATGCCGTTCCGGCAGTCTTCGCCCTGGCCGCTGCGATCCTGCTGTCCTCCCTTCTCGCAAAGAAAGAAGGCGCAAAGATCACGGCTGAGGATATGGAAAGCGCAAAGGAAGCAGATCTGCCTTCCTTCTTCGCCGCCGTCATCGGTCCGGTCTGCGTCATCGTCATGCTCGCGCTCAGACCTCTTGCCGGTATCACAATTGATCCGTTAATCGCCCTGCCGGCCGGCGGCCTGATCTGCACACTGGCAACAGGCAGCGCGAAACATGTCGTTGAATATACAGAATTCGGTCTCTCCAAGGTTGTCGGCGTCTCCATCCTGCTGATCGGCACAGGCACCATCGCCGGCATCATCAAAGCATCCGCCCTGCAGTATGACGTCACAAATCTGCTTGCGGCCATGCATATGCCTGCCTTCATCCTGGCTCCGCTTTCAGGTATCCTGATGTGCGGCGCGACAGCTTCCACAACAGCCGGCGCAACCGTCGCTGCCCAGACCTTTGCCCCGACACTCCTGGCGGCCGGTGTTTCCCCGCTCGCGGCTGCCGCCATGATTCATGCCGGCGCGACCGTGATCGACTCCCTGCCCCATGGTTCCTTTTTCCATGCGACAGGCGGATCCGTCTCAATGTCCATTTCCGAAAGAATGAAGCTGATTCCCTATGAAGCACTGATCGGCCTGACCAGTACAGTTGTTTCCATCGCTGTCTATCTGATTGCCGGTTAAGCACAAAACAGACAGAAGAAAAACAGATCCCTGAAGGATCCGGAACACAATGTTCCGAAGGTCTCACAGGGATCTTTTCTGTCAGTCAGTTATCAGAATTGAATCAGGGCAGTTTTACGGTGATGTTGCTGAAGGATGCGCCGCTGCCATATGAGAACACACCTATATGGGCGCCGTCGATGGAATGTGTGATTCTTGAGCTCAGCGCTCTCATGTCATCCACATACATGATGACAATTTCATTCTCGGCAACGAGTTTCACATGATGAACTTCTTTCTCTGACAGGTCATACTTTGTGAAAGCTTCCGGATCATATTTATCAAGGTCCTGAATCTCTGTGCCTTCATAATGAAGCTTGTTTTCACGTGCGTTCAGGCATAATGCTGTCCATGTTTCATCCTTTTCACTGCCGCCGAACGCGAATCCGGCAATGCCGTCCGCGTCCAGTGTGACGTCGCATTCCAGCATCATTGTTGCCGGTCTTGTGCCCATATCCGCCAGGGCATAGGCGCCGTCTTCCGCGGAAAGAGTAATATTATTGTCCTTGATTTTGACATTGCCCTCCTTCTTGACTGCCTTTACAGGTTTGTCATTGACGAAATACTCCGCGAAGGTATGCGGGGCAGTAACGCCGAGGGTGCCGTCTTCATACTGGACAAGTTCATGGTTGAGCATACTGCCGGCCCAGAGATAGAAGGCTGAGTCGGCTGTCAGGGCAGCTCTGCCGAGCCATCCGCAGAGATACCGTGTGCCATCCAGTTCGGCTGTTTTGGCAGCGTAGAAGATAAAGCCGTTTCCGTCGAAAATATTATTTATCGGCGTCGTGAACGGTCCGTTCGGTGAATCGCCGACAGCATAATATGTCACACAGTCCCAGCTGTATGTCAGATACCACTTGTCACCCATTTTAAACAGGTCGGGGCATTCCAGCATCCACTGGGAACGGGGCGCGTAGAGCGGTCCCTGGAATTCCCAGGTTTTCAGATCCTGCGATGTGTATTTTGCGACAACGCCGCCGTCGCTGTTTTCCCTGGCAGCGATCAGAAGCCACCAGCACTGGTCTTCTTCCATCCAGAATACTTCCGGATCGCGGAAGTCATCCTTGGAATAGTTGTCAGGGCTGAAGAATGTGTCTTCCGGGATCTTTGTCCAGTTCTCACGGTCGGTACTGGTCGCGTGCATGACGCATTCCTTGCCCATGCCGCTGTTGCCGAGATCATTATGGCCGGTATAGAACAGATGATAAAGGCCGTCATGATCCTGGGTGACGGATCCTGTTCCCAGAGCCGGATCGGGATCTGACATCAGACCGAAATTCAGAATCATTCCGTGATCTTTATAATCGTAGAGATTCTTTGTGGAGTATTTCCAGAAAGGATGATATCCGGCGCCGTTGTGGTCCGTATCATACAGATAATAGAGTTCAAGGGTTCCGTCATCTGTGACAAATGGCATGGTGTCGCCGACATAGGCGTCTTCAGGGGCCGGATAAAGCTTGTATTCCACTGCGGAATACGGTTCATCCGGAAGGCTCTTGGGGGAACTGCAGCCGGTAAAAACCAGTGCCGCACAGAGTCCGGCGGCCAATAAATTACATGTTTTCCTCATTTTCACTCCTGGCGGCTGAAAAGCCGCTTTTCCATTGCTGTCAATACTATGCTAGCACACATAAAAGACAATTTACATTTGCAAAAGTCACAGACAGTGCAATTGCACAGAAAAACGGCTCACCTTGTCCGTGAACCGTTCTGTGAAGCTGTATTTGAATTCAGTATCAGCCGATGTCTTCGCCGTTGGAAGCGATGACTTTCTTGTACCAGAAGAAGGAATCCTTTCTGGAGCGGGCCATGGAGCCCTTGCCTTCATCGTCCATGTCGACATAGATGAAGCCGTATCTCTTTCTCATTTCACCGGTGCCGGCGGAGACAA
>JAUNJW010000200.1 GCA_030533035.1 Erysipelotrichaceae bacterium | reverse complement strand
CATGGCGTCGTCGTTGGGACTCGAACCCAAGACCGTCCGCTTAGAAGGCGGAAGCTCTATCCAGCTGAGCTACAACGACAGCGTTAATAATATACCAAAGGGTTTATTTTTTTTCAAGCTTTTTTTCATATGTCATTTCCGCCACGTCCACCTTCTTCCCGTTCAGCGTCACAATTTTATAGGAAGGCGCGGATCCGTCGCGGTTATGCCAGATGGAGCCGGGGTTGATCACCCGCACACCGTCGATGACCTGATCATACGGAATATGCGTGTGGCCGAAGAAACAGATGTCGCAGCCGGCTTCCTTCGCTTTTGCGGCAAGCATGTCAAAATGCCCGAAGAACATGTCGCGGTGGCCGTGGCAGATATAAATCTGATGTTCCCCGACCGGCATAATCAGCCTGGAAGGAAACTGGCCATAGCCGTCATTATTGCCCTGGACAACAGAAAAATCCGTCAGCATCCATGTCGGCAGCTCAGCGTCGCCGCAGTGAATGAAATAGTCTGCACCCCGGTGTTTTTCCCTGACATAATCCAGACCGGCCGGATTGCCGTGGTTGTCTGAGACCAGCACAATTTTGATCGGTTTCTTCATGGGCTCATTAAATCATGAGTCCATCCGATTGTCCATATCAAAGATTGTGCTGTCAGCACGCTGTTTGTGGTATGATGATTTCAGCAGGAAGGTGCCCATATGCCGAACATTTATCCTTATAATTACTGGATCCTCTATGCGGCAATCGCCGTATTGGTTATTACCCTGATCGTCTCCCTGGTAAAAATTGCCGGGATGGCAAAAGAGATGATCGCCTTTATCACGCCGAGAACCGAAATGCTGCAGCGCAAGGCAACGCTCACCCAGATCAAACTGGACGCCATGGCGGAAAAGAAAGCGGAGGACGCCAAGAAAAACAAAGTCCTCAAGATGGTCATGCCGATCCTCCTTGCCATTTACTCGATTTACCGCAAGGATGACGAGGCCAGCGGTCCCTCCGGCTATGTCAAGGCCGCAAAGACCTACTTCAACGACCGTTCTGAAGAACAGAAGTTCATCAAGAAAATCCGCGCCGCAATCCGCTGACAGACAAAAAGCGATGGGGTTTCAGTCCTCATCGCTTTCATTTGATTCTTCATCCTGATGGAGCGCCTCATAGACATTGCGGGCTGCCTCTTTCGGCACAACCGCTTCAAGGTCCTCAAGCGAGGCTGCCTTTAAACCCGTGAAGTTTTTGAACGTCTTCAGCAGAAGGCGTTTTCTTTTCGGCCCGATGCCCTCGATATCATCCAGGACAGATTTGGTCTGCGCCTTTGCCCGCAGCCGGCGGTGATAGCTGATCGCCACCCGGTGGACCTCATCCTGCATTCTTGTCAGCAGGAAGAACAGACCTGAGTTTTTATCGATCTCAAACAGTTCCCCGTCCGTATTCATCAATGCCCTGGTGTTGTGGTGATCATCCTTGACCAGGCCGAGCAGCCGGATCGTATCGGAAAGGCCCAGGGAATCCAGGATTTCCTTCGCTGCTTCGATCTGTGTCCAGCCGCCGTCGACGATCAGACCGTCCGGCATCCGGCCGCTGTCTTTCAGCAGACGGAAATAGCGCCGGTAGACCGCCTCCTTCATGGAATCCACGTCAGAGTTGCCGGTATGCAGGCGGAACAGCCTGTATTCATTTCTGACCGGCAGGCCGTCTTCATAGACGACGCAGGCCGCGACAGTAAAGGTTCCGGATATATGCGAGTTGTCAAACAATTCAACGCGGTTCATCGCGTGATCCGCCAGTTCACCGAGTTCCGCGACTGCCCGGTCAGTGATCGTATCCTGTCTTTCGACAGAAGCGAACTTGAGCTCAAGCTGTTTCTTCGCGTTTTCCTGACACATTTCAATCAGCCTGACCTTGTAGCCTCTCTGGGGCTGGAAGACAGGCATGTCAATGACTTCCTGCAGGGCGCCGGCATCGAGATCATACGGCAGAACAAGTTCCCTGGCAGCGGGATGTTCCTGGTAATACTGGATCAGGAAGGACACGAATTCATCCTCGGCGTCGCCGTACAGCGGCCGCAGCGTGAATTCCTTGTTCAGGATGACGCCGTTGCGGACAAGGAAGCCGGTGATTGCCATATAGCCCTTGTCAGCGTGCCAGGCAAAGACATCGCGCGATCCCCGGTTGTCCTTTTCGACATTCTGGGCGTCGCTGACAACGCTGCGGATGGAATCGATCATGTTCTTGTATTCGGCCGCCTTTTCAAATTCGAGGTTTTCGGAAGCCCTGTACATTTTTTCTTTCAGATCGTTTTCCACTTCCTTTGTATCGCCGTTCATGAACTTTGTGACCTGTGAGGCCATCCGTTCATACGTTCCCTTTTCAATCTCATATTCACAGGGACCGAGGCACTGGCCCATGTGGTAATACAGGCAGACTTTGGGCTGCAGCTGGCTGCAGCGGCGGAACGGATACAGCGACTGCAGGACCTTCTGCGTTGTCCTGGCCGCGGCAGCGTCGGGAAACGGTCCGAAATACCGGGCCTTTTTATCCTTTCTCATGTCGCGGGCAATCATCAGCCGGGGATATTCCTCCCGGGTCAGCTTGATATAAGGATAGGAAGAGTTGTCAATGAACTGGATATTGTATTTCGGCCGGTACTTTTTGATCAGATTGATTTCAAGCACCAGCGCCTCCTTTTCGGTTCTGGTCACAATGAAATCAAAGTCCTCAATATTGGAAACCATTTTGGTCGTCTTGAAGTCATGGGCGCCGGTGAAATACTGGTTCACACGGGCGTGCAGGTTCTTCGCCTTGCCGACATAGATGATTTCGCCATTGCGGTCTTTCATCTGGTAGCTTCCCGGTTCATTGGGAAGTGTCAAAAGTTTTGCCTTGATATATTCTCTGTCCATTGGTTTTCTTTTCAATATTGCTCCATCCGGAAAAGCCCCTTTAAATGCTCCGCATGAAAGCGGTCCATAAACAGAGGGCATTTGCACAGGAAGGCATAATACATGCGGCGATGGATACCGCTTAATGTTTCGTAGTTGCCCTGGCCTTTTGCCAGGATCACGGAAGCGTTTCTGACAAGTTCTTCCGCTTGTCTGCTGAGAAGCTTCAGAACCGTGCCGCTGGCCCCGTTTCCGTTTGATACAATCTGTTCCTTCCGGAAGCCGGCAGTAAGAGCGTCGGCCTCCATGGCGTCGTTGAGCACTGCCCTGCCCCTGACCAGTACATAAACTGTGATCTGCGGGAAGCGCTGCTGCAGGCGGCTGCACATCATGCGGTCCAGGACGATCTCGCCGCAGTTGTCAGCGATCAGGCAGAATGTATCCGCCTCTTCGCAGTCAAGAAGGAACTTCTGATATGTTTCAATGTCCTCTTCGGAGGCTTCTGTATTTTCAAACAGGCTGAGAAATGTCTTTTCATCAACACTGTTCATTGCCCCGAAATCGATATAGTTTCCTGTTCTTGCCAGCAGGATCGATTCCAGCAGAGGATCCGGGGCAGCGTCAATTCTCTTCTGCAGCGCTTCCTCCATGGTCAGCACCAGTTCATTGTACCGCTTCTTTTCCGCTTCATAGGAAACAGTGCTTCCGAAGCGTCTCTGATATTCCTGATTGAACAGGTAGACCATATAGGGAGCTGAATCTTCCTCTTCCCTGGAATCAAGGGTTTCCTTCACCCAGGCAAGATACGCTTCGTCATCTGTCCTGCGCTTCTGGCCATTGATCAGGCATTCTTCGCAATACGGTGTCAGCTTCATTGTCAGGCCTTGTATTTCGGGGCGATGAAACCGACATACACCACAACCATTCCAAGAGAGGAAAATACCGTGCCGAGCATTGTGACAATGATCAGGGCGCCGGGTTTGGGATTCAGCAGCGGCAGGCCGCACAGGCACAGAAGAATTCCGTAAACAATCCAGAGCTTTCCGAGACTCCGGTTATATGCCTTTGTGTCAGTGACTGTTTCAGGTGCAGGTGAATTGGCAAAAAATCCGGCCGGTTTCTTCATGTTCATTGTCACGATGCCGATGATAAACATCAGCACACTGACAAGAGACCACATTGCAAAAGCCATAGCTCCTCCAGATATCATTTCATGACAACAACAGTGGCGCCGGTGCCGCCCTCATTCGGCATGCCGAGACGGAATTCCTCGACGTCCCTGTCATTGCGCAGTTTTTCATGGACAGCCTTGCGGAGCCTGCCGGTTCCGTCGCCGTGGACAATCCGGAATGTCTTGAGACTGTGCACCTTGGCCTGGTCCATGTAGTCAGCCATTTTGTCAAGAGCCTCATCCACATGCAGGCCGATCAGGTTGCACTGCAGCGGGATGGACGCGTATATGTTTCTGTCGGCGATGTTCACCG
>JAUNJW010000199.1 GCA_030533035.1 Erysipelotrichaceae bacterium | reverse complement strand
CAATGTCCATGCCAGCGTCGCGGAAATGGAAGAGGCATGCAGAAAGGCCAATATCCATGACTACATCATGAAGCTGGAGAAGGGCTATGACACGCCTGTCGGCAACCGCGGCCTCAAGCTGTCCGGCGGTGAAAAGCAGAGAATCTCGATTGCCCGCGTCCTGCTCAAGAACCCGGCTGTCATGATCTTTGACGAGGCTACCGCTTCCCTTGACTCGATTTCGGAAAAGGCCATCCAGGACGCGATTGATCCGCTGATTGATTCACGCACCAGCATCCTGATTGCCCACCGCCTGTCAACGATCCTGGCGGCCGATGAAATCCTGGTTGTCAAGGACGGCACCATCGTTGAAAGAGGCACCCACAAAGATCTCGTCAATGCCGGCGGCGTCTACACCGAGCTTTACAACACCCAGTTCAAACCCCAGATCACCGAGCTGGAGGCAGCCTGAAAAGACTTCCTCAATCCCTGGCGGGGTGGTATGATAAGCGCTATAAAAAAGAAGGAGAACAGCCCTTATGAACAAGATTCAGATGAAAACACCGCTTGTCGAAATGGACGGCGATGAGATGACACGAATCCTCTGGCGGATGATCAAGGATGAACTGATCCTGCCGTTTGTGGATCTGAAGACTGAATACTATGACCTCGGCCTTGAGCACCGTGACGAAACAGATGACAAAGTCACCATGGATTCGGCCCTTGCCACAAAGAAGTACGGCGTCGCCGTCAAGTGCGCCACCATCACTCCCAACCAGGCAAGACTGAAGGAATATAACCTGAAGAAGCTCTATAAGAGCCCCAACGGCACAATCCGCGCCGCTCTTGACGGAACTGTCTTCCGGGCACCGATTCTTGTCAAAGGCATTGAGCCCTATGTCAGAACATGGAAGAAGCCGATCGTCCTGGCAAGACATGCCCATGGCGATGTCTACAAGGATTCCGAGATGAAGATTGAGGGCGCGTTCCCGATCAAAGCCGAGCTGGCTGTCACCGACGCCGCTGGCAATGAAACAAGACAGGACATCTTCACATTCAAAGCCCCGGGCATCCTGGAAGGCATGTACAACACAGACGCCTCCATCACCAGCTTCGCCCGTTCCTGCTTCGAATATGCCCTGGACCAGAAGATGGACCTCTGGTTCTCCACCAAGGACACCATCTCCAAGGTCTATGACGGCGAATTCAAGGCTGTCTTTGAAAAGATGTACGAGGAAGAATACAAGGAAAAATTCGAAGCTGCCGGCATCGAATACTTCTATACCCTGATTGACGACGCTGTCGCCAGAGTGATCCGCTCCGAAGGCGGCATGTTATGGGCGCTCAAGAACTATGACGGCGACGTCATGAGCGACATGATGGCCACCGCGTTCGGCTCCCTGGCCATGATGACTTCCGTTCTGGTTTCCCCGGACGGCGTCTATGAATATGAGGCAGCCCACGGCACAGTCCAGAGACATTACTA
Source organism: Erysipelotrichaceae bacterium (assembly GCA_030533035.1). Taxonomy (GTDB): domain Bacteria; phylum Bacillota_I; class Bacilli_A; order Erysipelotrichales; family Erysipelotrichaceae; genus Bulleidia. The sequence continues at coordinate 2,926 of JAUNJW010000199.1, read as the reverse complement.
CAAATACCTCAAGGGTGAACCGACATCCACCAACTCCGTCGCCACCATCTTCGCCTGGAGCGGAGCCCTCAGAAAGAGAGGGGAGATGGATGAACTGCCTGAGCTGACTGAATTCGCTGACCAGCTTGAAAAGGCGACCATCGGCACCATCGAAAGCGGAAAGATGACCGGTGACCTGGCCCTGATCACAAGTCTTGAGAATGTCACAAAGCTCAGCTCCGAAGACTTCATCAAAGCCATCGCCGAAAATCTCAAAGCACTCAGAGCTTAATCATCACAGCAGCAGGAGGCACCGGATGTGCCTCCTGTTTTTCATTGCGCCTTCAATGTTCCCGCAGTCTGCACCTGATTTCAGTGCTATGATTGAGCCAAGAAACGTATAGCGCGCAGATACTTTCTGATCCTTCTGACTGTCTTCCTGACAGTCTTTGTTCCGCAGAACCCTCTGTCACAGGAGCAGGGCGGTTCATCGGTATGTTCGGTTTCAGCTCTGCATGAAGGAACAGTCCTGCCATATGGATTTCCTTCACCGGGCAGCGAAGAGAAGTCTTTCTGTCCTGATGATGGCAGGATCTCATTGCACAGATGGGGGAAAACAGATTCCGGTTTTCTTATTCTGAGCACGTTGCAGGCGGTGGGCGCCATTCTTTTCCGCCGCATTCAGACCGGGAGGTTCTTCCGTCAGACTGCTCTTTTCAGCGCGCTGCATGTGTCATGCGGCACTTATCAGAGAAAACTTGTTCCGAGGTCCTTTCTTCTTTCCTGAATAACAGAAAGGAGGAAAACCATGGATCTCGATATGCAGCAGAAACTCGCGGTGGCAGCGGTTGTTGTTTTCACTGCGGTTCTGGTAATGATCATCCTGATTAACGGGAGAAAATAATCACGTGAGGCTGCGGCAGCTGAAAAACTGCCGCAGCTTTTTTGCGGCGGAAAGCATTCTTTCAGTGAATTATGCATTATTTGCAGTGATGCATATTGCATTCTGCATTAATTGCATTATAATAGATAATGCAAAGAGGTGATGAAGTATGATCCTGAAATTTGATTTTGAAAGCAGCGAGCCTCTGTACATGCAGATCCGCAACCAGATTGTGGTCGGCATCGGCGAAGGCAGGCTGAAACCCGGTGAGAAGCTTCCCACCATCCGGGCCCTGGCCGAAGAATCCGGCATCAATATGATGACTGTTTCAAAAGCGTACCAGATGCTGAAGCAGGAAGGATTCATCGTCACCGACAGACGTTCCGGGGCCATTGTCAAAAGAAGGGAAGACAATGCCGGCGTATCCGAAAGCACCATGAAGGCGCTGCGCATCTCGTTCTCCGAGCTGCGGGCAGCCGGCCTGGATAAAAAAGAGATCATTGATCTCTGTGAAAAGATCTGCGAAGAAGGTGAAGTGAAATGATGAATATGATTATATTCGGATCCATGATCTGGATTCCGGCATTGATCGCCTATATGCTCATCAACGAGACGAAGTTCAAGAAGAACATTGTCATCGGTGTGACTCTGCCGAAGGAGGCACGTGAGGATGAAACCGTCCTGCGTATTCTCGGCACTTTCAGAAAACAGGAAATCCTGATCTGCGTCATACTGATGGCACTCGGCGTCCTGTGCATGTTTTTTGTAAAGAGTTTCTCTTTCACGATCTTCATGATCTGGACCCTGATGTGCGTCGGCGCTCCCTATATCCCTTATATCCTGACCAATATCCGTTTAAAGGAATACAAGCAGGCGAAAGGGTGGGGCGCACCGAAAAGGGCCGTGTACACAGACACCGCCGCCCAGGTTCACATTGATCCTGTGAATTCCTGGCTGTTCCTGCCGCCGTGCATCATAGCGGCCATCCCGGTTCTGTGGGACCGCTCGATGTGGTTCCTGTACGTCCTGTTCGCCGTCCTGTGTGTTCTCTTCTGGCTTTCCTGCCGCTGGCTTTACAGAAACAAGCCGGAAATGGTCGATGAGAATACAGATATCACAAACAGCCTGAGCCGCATGCGCCGCTACAACTGGTCGAAGATGTGGCTGGTGTGCAGCTGGCTGATGGCGCTCATGAGCCTGTGCGCAGGCATTGACATAAAGTGGTCGCCCTGGGGCTGGATTGCCGCGATGGTGCTGATCGTGCTGTTAACGGTTTACGCCATCCGGATTGAAATGAAAACCAGGGCTGTGCAGGAAAAGCTGACAAAGGACAGCGGGGAAGACTGGTATGTCGATGAGGATGACAGATGGCTGTACGGCCTGCTGTACTACAATCCCGATGATTCCCGCACCATTATCAACAACCGTGTCGGCCTCAACAGCACCGTCAACATCGCCAGGCCGCTCGGCAAGCTGCTGATCGGCATGACAGCCCTGATCCTGGCGGTCCTGCCGTTTATGGGCATCTACTTTGATCAGATCGACACAAAACCGATCCGGGCGGAAGTGAGCGCGGAAACATTTGAAATCAAAAACGGCATAACCGACTACAAAATCTCTATCGCTGAAATTGATTCGCTTGAACTGCGTGAAAACCTGCTGACCAACCTGAGAAGAAGGGCCGGCACCGGTATGGAACATCTCCTGAAAGGAAGTTTCTCCGCCGATGAAACCGGCAATGTGACAGTCCTGATTGACCCGACAGTGGAACCATACATCCTGATTCAGACGGAAGACGGAAAATACTGGTTCTTCGGAACCCGGGACGGGGAAATGACAGAACAGTTATTTGAGCAGCTGAAAGAATATACCGGACAATAAGAAAAGAACCCAGGCAGTTCACAGTGCCTGAGTTCTTTTTTTAAGCAATCAGTCGAGATCTTCGCCGTTGGATCCGTAGACCTTCTGCATGTAGAAGAAGGAATCCTTCTTTGATCTTGCGAAGTCACCGTTGCCGTCATCGTCTCTGTCGACATAGATGAAGCCGTAGCGCTTTCTCATTTC
>JAUNJW010000198.1 GCA_030533035.1 Erysipelotrichaceae bacterium | reverse complement strand
CACAAGCGGCATGTAAATCACCTTCCGGCCGTCATTGTCATAATGGATGATCTCTTCGCCGGTATCATTCTGGGAAATCAGAAGATCAGCCGCTGAATCATAGAATTCGCGGTCCCCTTCTTTATCCATGTAGATGTTGTAATAGCTGCACTGTACGTCCTGTTCCGCCAGAGCTTCCTCCAGCAGCGGGATATATGCCTGACACCACGGACATTCCGGGAAGCTGAATACCAGAACAGCGGTGCCGTGGGTGAGTATGCTTGTCACTTTTTCTTTCGGGATTGCTTCAAAATGATTTTCTTTGTCCAGGTCGCTGTAATAGCGGGCAATATTGACTGTATCCGCAGATGGTTCCTGGGTCTTTTCAGGTTCTTCGCCGGACGCCGGTGCATCGCATGCCGTCATGCAGGCGCAGGCAAGCAGTGCCGCGAGGATTTTTTTTAGTTTCATAAAAAGCCTCCTGATACGAATGCATTTAAGCACACTTCACATAACGCCGCAAGCTGTCATCACTCTGGGAAATTTGGGAAATTGATATTTGTTGCGCATATAGCGCATATGCGCGCACAATCTTAAGAAGGCAGAAAAAAGGCGGATTGCTGTGATAAGCTTCCGCCTTTTGATCAGCCTAACGAATGAGTTAAGTCTGTACTGCTGATTTTGTTCTGAAACGGATGATTTCTTTATTCTGAATCAGAATGAATTATTCGGAGAGAGCCTTGACGTTGTAGAAAGCTTTCTTTCCGCGGTATTCAGCAACGTCACCGAGTTCTTCTTCGATTCTCATCAGCTGGTTGTACTTAGCGATACGATCTGTACGGCTCATGGAACCTGTCTTGATCTGACCGGCATTGACACCAACAACGAGGTCGGAGATTGTGCAGTCTTCGGATTCACCGGAACGGTGGGAAACGACAGCTGTGTACTTAGCTTCCTTAGCCATTTCGATGGAGTCGAGTGTTTCTGTGAGAGTACCAATCTGGTTAACCTTGATCAGAACTGCGTTTGCAGCGCCGAGTTCGATACCCTTCTTGATGTATGTTGTGTTTGTAACGAACAGGTCGTCACCAACGAGCTGGATCTTATCGCCGAGACGCTTTGTGAGTTCTACCCAGCCGTCCCAGTCATTTTCAGCAAGACCATCTTCCAGAGAGATGAGCGGATACTTTTCAACCCACTTCTCATAGAGTTCGATCATTTCTTCAGAAGTCTTGTCGCCTTCGCCGGATCTTGCCAGTACATAGCAGCCCTTTTCCTCATCATAGAATTCGGAGGAAGCTGCGTCCATAGCGAAGCATACGTCTTCACCAGGCTTGTATCCTGCTTTTTCAACTGCTTCGAGCATGAGAGCCAGAGGGCCTTCATTACCGAGAGTTTCCAGAGGTCCGGTTCCGCCAGGGAGTGAGGAAGGAGCATAGCCGCCTTCGTCGCCTACAGCTGTGTTATAGCCATAGCCCTTGAGGACTTTCTTCAGAGCGTGGAAGATTTCAGCGCCCATACGGATTGCTGCATGGAAATCTTTTGCGCCTACAGGCATGATCATGTATTCCTGAACGTCGGAAGCAGAGTCAGCGTGCTTACCGCCATTGAGGACGTTCATCATCGGAACAGGGAGAACCTTTCCGTTTGCGCCGCCGATGTACTTGTAGAGCGGCAGACCGCAGGAGTCAGCAGCTGCACGTGCAGCAGCGAGGGAAACAGCCAGAGTTGCGTTAGCACCGAGGTTGCTCTTGAAAGGTGTGCCGTCGAGGTCGAGCATTGTCTTGTCGATTAACGGCTGATCGAAGATGTTCAGACCGATGATCTTCGGAGCGATCTTGTCATTAACGTTTGCAACAGCTGTCAGAGTACCCTGGCCATTGAAACGGTTCGGATCTTTGTCACGGAGTTCGAGAGCTTCTCTTTCACCTGTGGAAGCGCCTGACGGAACGATTGCACGGCCCCAGGCACCGGACTCTGTTGTAACTTCTGCTTCAACTGTAGGGTTGCCGCGGGAGTCAATAACTTCACGAGCGTGAACATCAGCAATAAGATCTACAAAATTAGGCATCTTGATTATTATCCTCCTATTGATTACCTATATTCCTCAGTGAATATACTGTTGGAACCTTATTTGGTTGCGTCGATGATTTCCTTGAAGGAATCAACTTTGAGGGAAGCTCCGCCGATCAGCGCGCCGTCGATATCCGGGCATGCCATGTATTCAGCGATGTTTGTCGGCTTGACGGATCCGCCATACTGGATGCGGACTGCTTCAGCTGTTGCTTCATCATAGAGAGCCTTGACATTGTCACGGACGCACTTGCAGCAGTCTTCAGCGATTTCCTTGGTAGCGGACTTACCTGTTCCGATTGCCCAGATCGGCTCGTAAGCGATAACGATCTTAGCAACTTCTTCACCGGTCAGGCCGGCCAGGGAACCAGCGAGCTGGTTCTTGATGACGTCAGCTGTTTCGCCGGCATCATACTGAGCTTCTGTCTCACCGATGCAGAGAATCGGGATGATTCCGTCAGCGAGCAGTCTCTTTGCCTTGGCAGCGCATGCAGCGTCTGTTTCAGCATAGTATGTTCTTCTCTCGGAGTGGCCGATAATGCAGTATGTGATACCGACTTCCTTGAGCATCGGAACGGAAACTTCACCGGTGTAGGCACCGCTGTCCTTTTCGTTGCAGTTTTCAGCAGCGATCAGGAGGTTCTTTGCGTTCTTGACGCAGACATCGAGGTCTACATACGGAGCGCCGATACCATAGTCAGCAGCTTCTGTGCCAGTCAGGACTTCTTCGATCCCCTTCATGAATTCGAGAGCTTCAGAAGGAGTCTTGTTCATTTTCCAGTTGCCAAAAATTACAGGTTTTCTTGCCATATTGATTATTCCTTTTCCGGGATGATTGAGATACCCGGCAGATCCTTTCCTTCCATGTATTCGAGGGAAGCGCCGCCGCCTGTGGAGATGTGGCTGAACTTCTCTGCGAAGCCGAGGTTCTTGGCTGCGGATGCACTGTCGCCGCCGCCGATGATTGTTGTAGCACCTTCGAGGTTAGCAAGTGTCTCGCAGACTGCGATTGTGCCCTTTGCGAATCTTTCGTCTTCGAATACGCCCATCGGACCATTCCAGAAGACTGTCTTTGCACCGGCCAGTTCCTTCTGATACAGAGCGACTGTTTCCGGACCGATGTCGAGACCCATGAATCCATCAGGGATTTCGCCGGCCTTGACTGTGATGATCTCTGTCGGGTTGGAGAAGTCGTTTGCTGCGACTGTGTCAACCGGGAGGATCAGCTTGTCGCCGCCTTCTTCCATGAACTTCTTGGCGAGTTCCATTCTGTCAGCTTCGAGCAGGGATGTACCGATCTTGCCGCCGTTTGCTGCGGAGAATGTGTAGGACATGCCGCCGCCGATCATAACCTTGTCGGCGATCTTGAGGAGGTTTTCAATAACAGCGATCTTGTCGGAAACCTTGGCACCGCCGAGGATTGCGACGAGAGGTCTTTCAGGATCGTTCAGAGCCTTGCCGAGAACGTTGACTTCCTTTTCTACCAGGAAACCGAGGGCTGCCGGCAGATGTGTCGGGATACCGACTGTGGAAGCGTGAGCTCTGTGAACGGAGCCGAATGCGTCTTCAACGAAGAGATCGCCCAGGCTTGCCCAGTAAGCACCGAGTTCAGGGTCGTTCTTGGATTCGCCCTTTTCATAACGTGTGTTCTGCATGAGAACGATGGAGCCGTCTTCCTGAGCCTTGACTGCTGCTTCGAGTTCTTCACCGCGGGTAGCAGGAACGAATGTTACAGGAGCGGACTGTACTTCAGCCAGACGCTTGGCAACGATTGCCATGTTGTTCTTGGCCTTGTCTTCTTCAGTCTTAACCTTGCCCATGTGGGAGAGCAGGAGAACCTTGGCGCCATTTTCTGTGAGGTAGTTGATTGTCGGAAGAGCAGCACGGATACGGTTGTCATCTGTGATTACTTCTCCCTTGTGGGGAACGTTGAAGTCAACACGAACGATTACGTGCTTGCCTTTTACGTCGAGATCTTTAACAGTTACTTTAGACATTTGAATGATATCCTCCTTCTAATTTTCGCTGTTCTAATTATATCACCTGCAATGTTTCATAGAAACGCGCAGTGACAGAATTGTGTTTCTTGTCACAAACTTTTCAGCTTGTTATCACAATCTTTCTTCGATGAAAGCGGCCCCGTTTGACGAGGCCGCTTTTTCATAACTTCTTACTGATCCGGCCAGTTGCAGATTGTATAGTACAGTTCTTCGTAGATGTTTGCACTCTGATCCCAGCTGACATCGGTTGTCATGGCACTCTTGATGAGGCCCTTCCAGCCCGGCTTGTTGTTGTAATACTGATCAACTGCCCAGCGGAGTGTGTAGACCATGTCATCTGCATTTGCAGCCCAGAATGAGAAGCCG
>JAUNJW010000023.1 GCA_030533035.1 Erysipelotrichaceae bacterium | reverse complement strand
TGCCGATGGCCTCAGCCTTCTCATCCGTGACTTCAATCTTTTCTGTTCTGTAAGCCGGGAAGTTCATTTCAAACAGATCCCCATTGCGCCTGACACTGAGAGTGCCGACCTGGGTCTTAAAGACAATCTCTTCCGCCTCTTTCTCATAGAAGGAAAACAGGACAAAGGAGGTTCCCAATGTGGCGTGTCCGCAGAAATCCACCTCATCGCCGGGTGTGAACCAGCGCAGATGATATACATTTCCTTCTTTGACAGCGAAGGCTGTTTCCGAAAAGTTGTTTTCTTTTGCGATCTGCTTCATCAGATCAACTTCGGGCCATTCATCCATCACACAGACAGCGGCCTGATTGCCGGCAAAGACACGGTCGGCAAACGCGTCGACAATATACTGTTTCATATCAATTTCCTCAATCAAAGATCACGGGTAACCAGTTCAATCAGATGCAGGGGCTTTCCGCCGCCCAGACGGATGCCTTTTTCACAGCCGTTGCAGTAAACGGCAATTTCATCTGTTCGGTACTGCTTCACCCATTCCTTCATCTTTTCTTCCTGTTCCTCTTTTGAAAGAAGAACCCTCTGTTCTTCCAGCTTCGCAAATGTGACAGGCGCGAGCTGCACACAGTCGGGGGCAGGGGGATTGTTGTACCAGACGCCGCAGTATTGTGATTTCTCACGGTTTTCTTCCATTTCAACAATCCGGATATTCATTTTGCTTAATACGGAACGCACCGCGTTCTGCAGATGGATGTTGTTTACAGTCCGCCGGCAGTCCTGCAGGGTGAGATCTTTTCCCTGCCAGTCAGGCCATTCAAAGTCTGTCTGATCCAGATATTCCCACAAACTGACGAAAGGCGTTCCGGGAACTCTTTCCCTTAACATCAGCTCACATAAAGTGCAGTTCTGAACAATCATGTCTCCTTCTTTGAGAAAGGAGAGATCCTTCCGGCAGCAGGCCGCGGAAAGAACACCGTGATCATTCATCCATTTTTCCATTTTTCTCACTGCTTCGGGATGATTTCTTCTGACATCGCATCCGGGAATATAGTAATCCATACTGTTTGTCCCTCACTTCCTCTGTATTATACACGTTTAAACACGCCTGAACGGATTACAGCCGGGAGTTCTGCACTGTATTTTCTGCGGAACCGGGACAGATCTTGTATTCAATATCGTTATATGATATTGTGTGAATGAAGATAATATCGTTAAACGATATTAAGGAGGCTGTATGCCCAGAAAATCAATGCAGGTGCTGACGGATTCCATGTTTTACATCCTGATGGCTCTTTCAAAAGAGGAGATGTGCGGGCAGGATATCGCCGCGGCTATTGATGCCCTGACAGAGTCGAGAATCCAGATCGGCCCGGCGACGCTTTATACAATTCTTTCCAAATTCCTCAAAGAAGGAATCATCGAAGAAACACCTGCCGGCGGCCGTAAAAGAAACTATAAGCTGACGGAGTCTGGAAAACAGGTGTATCAGCAGGAAAAAGAACGTCTTCTCTTATGCCTTGAAGACGCAAAAAGGATGGAGACCTATGAGTATCGTCAGAAGGATGCTGCCGTGTCCGTCATATGACATCGCCGGGCTTGAAACCTGGTTCAGGGACTGTGCCGCAAAAGGACTCTTCCTCAGGGAAAACGGCATCGGGGCTCTCTGTGCGCAGTTTGTGACCGGTGAGCCGCAAACAATGACCTACCGGTTTGAACCGTCCGCCTATATTCTCAATACTGACGCAATTCTTGATCAGGATAATCTTGAGAATAAGACCGGCTTTCTGGAAGAGGCAGGCTGGCAGCTGCTGGGTTCTCACCGCCAGTATCTGCTGTTTGCCCATGCGGGCACATGCGAGCTGCACACCGATCCTGAAACTGAATCACTGATCCGGATGGATCTGGCCCGCGCCAGATTTGTGCAGCTTTTAAGAGCCTGTGTGCCGCTGCTGTTTTATGGATTTCTGGTGTCTTCACACTTCATGCAGCTGATGATCCAGACCGGCTCATGGATTGTCCTGGCAACCATCCCGTTTGCCGTTGTCAGCGTGATTGGCAGTGTGACTGAATGTGTCAGGCTTTTCATCGAAGCTTCAAAGCTGGAAAAAGGCATCCCGTACAGCCATGAAAAAGACTGGCGGAAAAACGCAGCCGCCTTCAAAGTGTTCAGGATCATGAAATTCTGCATGTATACGCTGATGGCCGCCGCGTTTGTTTCGATGCTGGCAGCCGATGCCTCCGATGCCGGCAGGATCAGTCTGAAAGATTATTCAGAAGATCCGCCGTTCATGACTGTCGCCGACATCGATCCGGACGCCGAATATGTCATGAACAGTTTTGTGATTGAAAGCCTGCGTGAGCAGTTTCCGACATTCAATACCATGCGTCATTACAGCGATCTGCTTTCCCGTGACAATTACATCTGGACCGAGGATGCGTATCTGAAAAAGGATGAGACTGTTTACTGCTTCACGAACCTGTACTATTACGACACGGACTTCGATTTCGTGGCCCGCCGTCTGTTCAGGGAATACAGCACTGCGGGTGATCCGGCTTTCACACAGAGGTTCAGCGGATATGATGAGCTCTCAGGCAGTGAAGATGAACATGGATTGATCTCGTTTGCTTTCCGGAAGGGGAAGAAGGTTGCCGCCGGCATTCTGCACGCAGACCGCGGCGGTGACTCTGTATCGGCAGAAGTCCTGCAGAAGCTGATCGACAGCGTAAAACCTTAAAGGAAACATCCAGGCCGGCACTGTGCCGGCTTTTAAAATGTAAATTTTCAGAAATAAGTGTGCGAGCATTTGCACAGACATGAAAGAAAACAATCATTTCAGAACTGTTTTTGTTGACTGTAAGTGAAATTATTCACGAAACCGCAATTTACAATCGGGTTTCGATGCTAAAATATCTTCAGCATATTATGCCAGCCGGTCACTGGCATAGACAGGGAAGAAAGGGGTCATAATTCTATATGACAAACATTGACGAAAGAGTCTGCATTATCGGTGGCGGCCCAGCCGGTATTTCTGCGGCAATGTATCTGCAGTTCAAGGGATACAGGAACTACGAGATTTACGAAAAGCTCAACAAGGTAGGCGGCAAGTCCTATTCACCGAAGATCGAAGTCAACGGCGAAATGAGAAGCTTCGAGACAGGTGCCATCATGGGCGCGATTACCTACCACGCGGTCCACGAAGTTGAAAAATTCGGCGGTGTCGGCCATTACGACGGCCCGAACATGAGACGTATGTACAGGGATTCCTCCGGCAGGGAAATCTATCCGTTCGACGTCAAGAAGAATCCGTCCATCCAGAAGACAAGAGATCTGCTCAGACTCAAGAAGCAGATGAAGAAGCTTGTTGAAATCATGGAAACAAAATACAAGGGATATGACTGCTACGGCCACCGCGGCGTTGCCCAGGGCAAGTACTCAGGACTTTCCAAGGGAATCGACGACGCGCTGCTGCCGATCGAAGGCGTCAACCCGAATCTGAAGGATCTCGCGCTTCCGTTCGATGAATTCTGCAGAATCAACGGCGTTGAAGATGTCATGAAGATCTGGATCGGCCCGTACACCTCCTTCGGCTACGGCTACTTTGACGAGATTCCGGCTGCCTATGTCATGAAATACCTCGACACAACAACAGCCATTGAATTCGTCAACATGAGACTCTGGACATGGAAGGACGGCACCCAGTCCATCTATGAAGCTGCCAACAAAAAGCTGATCAACCCGGCGCACCTGAACACAGAGGTTGTCAAAGTTGAAAGACCGGCGGAAGGCACAGAAGGAAAGATCAAGGTCACAGTCCGTGACAAGGACGGCGAAAGGGTCGAGGAATTCGACAAGCTGATTGTCACGACACCGCTCGACTGGTTCGCTCAGTATGCCGACGCCAGGGAAGAGGAAAAAGAACTCTTCTCCAAAATCATCCATGAGAAGTATGTCGACTTCATCGCCACATTCGAAAAGGATGAAAGCCCGACAATCTCCGGCTATATCTTCGACAACATGGTTCCCGAACGCCTCGGCCACGCGATGGTCTACTATCACAGATGGGAAGACCTCGGCGCCAACTGCCCGTGCTGTGTCTACGCGCTGCGCAACCATATGGGTTCCAAGGACGCGGATTATGATTACACAATCAACGCCATGCTCGATGACATGCGCATGTGCGGCTTCAAGGTCAAGGAACGCCTCTATGAACAGGAAACATACTACTGCCCGCATGTATCTCCGGAAGACTACGCAGCCGGCTGGTATGACAAACTTGAAGAAATGCAGGGTAAGCAGAACACCTACTACGCCGGTGAGATCATCAGCTTCGGCGACATGGAAGACACCTGCGCCGCATCCCGCGACCTGATCGGAAGATTCTTCTGATCCCATACTGAGGAGGACATAAAATGAAAGACCAGCTCAACAGAATGGTCAATGCCGATGACTTTAAACAGGCGCCCGACTATACTGCCCCCGACAAGGAAAAGGAAAAGCTGATCCTTAAGCTCGGTACCATGATTACCGACCGCTATCTTGTCAAATATACCAACACAATGAAGACAGACGACCCGGAATACTGGGCTCTGGACGCTGTTTTGACCAAGGAAGAAGCGAAGTTCCTGCTGAGCTTCAAAAAGTGCCGTGTCAACTATGACGCGGAGAAGCTCGCCGAGATGAACGGCATGTCCATGGAAGACACCATGAAGATGATCGACCATCTTCTCTGGATCGGCGTTCTGGAATCCAACCGTGAAAATGAAGACGGCCATATGCAGTATGACGTGCCGATCTTCGTGCCGGGCATCGCTGAATTCATGATGATGAATGACAGGCTGACCGAAGAACATCCTGAACTGGCTACGTTCTTCAACCTGATGACCCAGATGCCGCTGGAAGGCATTACCCAGATGATCCCGCTGGGCGGCGACGGCGTCGGCATGCATGTCATCCCGGTTGAAAAGGCAATCGCCCATGAAAACAGATCCGTACCGGTTGAACACATCTCCCACTGGCTCAGCAAGTATGACAAGTACTCCGTCGGCCAGTGCACCTGCCGCAAACAGCAGACCATGAGAGGCGAAGGCTCCGGTGAAATCAACGGTGAATTCTGCGTCGGCGTCGGCGACATGGCGGAATACTGTGTCAACCGCGGCACCGGCCGTTACATCACTTACGAAGAAGCCATGGAAATCTTCGAGAGATCCGAACGCCATGGTTTCGTCCACCAGATTACCAACATCGACGGCGAAGAGAAGATCGTCGGCATCTGCAACTGCGCTCCCGGCGTCTGCAACGCGATCCGTACATCCCAGCTCTACAACACACCGAACATGTCCCGTTCCGCTTACCGTGCCCACGTCGAGGCTGAAAAGTGCGTGGCCTGCGGCAAGTGCGTCGAGGTCTGCCCGGTCGGCGCCGCCAAGCTCGGCCAGAAGCTCTGCACAATTAACGGCGAGGTGAAATATCCTGTTTCCGAACTGCCCGACGGCAAGGCATGGCCGGCCACAAAGTGGAATCCCAACTACCGTGAAGACTCCAAGATCAACTGCTATGAAACAGGAACCTCTCCCTGCAAGACTGCCTGCCCGGCCCACCTGGCCGTTCAGGGCTATGTCAAGATGGCGAAGGAAGGCCGCTGGATGGACGCCCTTAAGCTCATCAAGCAGGACAACCCGTTCCCGGCTGTCTGCGGCGCCGTCTGCAACCGCAGATGTGAAGACGCCTGCACCAGAGGCATGATCGACGCGCCGGTTGCCATTGATGAAATCAAGAAGGCAATCGCCGCCAAGGAACTTGACGCTGACATGCGCTACATTCCCGTCTGTGAAAATGACGAAGGAAAGATGTGGGGCGAAGACTATAAGATGGCTGTCATCGGTGCCGGTCCGGCCGGCATGAGCGCCGCTTATTATCTGCGGGCAAAGGGCTATGACGTCACCGTCTTTGAAAAAGAAGACAGACTCGGCGGCATGTTAACCCTCGGCATCCCGAACTTCCGCCTGGAAAAGAGCGTTCTCGAAGCGGAAATCGATGTCCTGAAGACGATGGGCGTTGAATTCAGAACCGGCGTTGAAATCGGCAAAGACGTCACAATCAGCCAGCTGAAGGAGCAGGGCTACAAGGCATTCTATCTCGCCATCGGTCTGCAGGGCGGCAGAAGCGCCGGCGTGCCGGGCGAAGATGCAAAAGGCGTTGAATCCGGCGTCAGCTTCCTGAAGAGAGTCAATCTCGACAATACTGTTAAACTCCATGGTGACGCGGTTGTCATCGGCGGCGGCAACGTCGCGGTCGACGTCGCAAGAACCGCTGTGCGCACAACCAACGGCAAGGTCACAATGCTCTGCTTAGAGGGCGCGGATGAAATGCCGGCGGCAGCTGACGAAGTCGCGGAAGCCAGAGAAGAAGGCATCGAAATCCTCAACGGCTGGGGCCCGAAGGAAATCCTCACAAAGAACGGAAAAGTTACAGCAGTTGTATTCAAGAAGTGCACAAGAGTCTATGATGAGAATCATAAATTCGCGCCTGAATATGATGAAAACGAGACAATCACCATCGAATGTGAAAATGTTCTGCAGGCCATCGGCCAGTCCGCTGTCTGGGGCGGTCTGCTCAAGGACACAAAGGTTGAGCTGAGACCCAACGGCACAGTCATCTATGATCCGGTTACATTCCAGACTGCGGATCCCGACATCTTCGTCGGCGGTGATATCGGACACGGCGCGAAGTTTGCCATCGACGCGATCGCGGACGGCAGACAGGGCTGCGAATCCATGCACAGACATGTCCATGACGGCCAGTCACTGACAATCAACAGAGACCTCCGCCAGTTCATCGAACTCAACAAGGACGAAATCGTCATCCACGGCTATGACAATGCCGGCAGACAGATCCCGGGCACAACCGGCGTCGCACCCAAGACTACATTCTCCGACACCAGACTGCCGCTCACCGACGAGCAGGTGAAGAAGGAAGCCGGCAGATGCCTGTCCTGCGGGCGTACTGTCGTTGACCTCAACCGCTGCATCGGTTGCGGTCTTTGCACAACGAGATGCGAATTCGACGCGATCCATCTGGAAAGAGACCTGCCGGGCGCTTCCAAGATGGTCAGATGCGAGGACAAGTTCCCGTATGTCGGCGCCTACGCGGCCAAGCGCGGCGCAAAGATCGCGGGCAACCTGATCAAGGACGCCATCAAGATCGTCAAAAAATAAGCTTTTCAGAAATGATGAAAGAAGGGAAAGGTGAAGCGCCTTTCCCTTCTTTTTTTCAATCTTTCAATCTCCTGAAAACAATCTGCGGAAACCGGGTTAATAGGATATAATAGGGAAGCTGTTTAAAACAGCCAAGCAGTTCGGGTCCGATATCCTGCTTGTAAAACATTAAAACCAAAGGAGATTGTTTTTATGCGTTATTTTGAGAGTATACGGAAAGAGTATACGATCCTTCTCCGCAGCATTCCCTCGATGGTGATCGCTGCTTTTGTTTTGTCTGTCGTGCTGATGAACCTGCTGGCGGGCAGGGAACTCTACCGGTCCGACTATTTCTGCCTGAACTGCGGTCTGGCCCTGTCCTGGGTATCCTTTCTCTGCATGGACTGCATCTGCAAGCGTTTCGGCGCCAGGGCTGCAGCCAGGGTTTCATTCTTCGCGATGGCGGTCAATGTCTTCTGTGCCATTCTGTTCTGGCTGCTGATGCAGACGCCGGGCAGATGGGCAGGCTACTATGCCGCAAATGATCCGGCTGTCGGTGAAATGATCCATGCCGGCATCGACGCGACATTTGCCGGCGCCTGGTACATCGTCGTGGGTTCCTCCGTGGCCCTGATGGCATCCTCTGTCGTCAACGCCTTTGCCAACCAGTGGATCGGCGAAAGAAGCGACAACGGAAAGTACAGCGGATTCGCGCTGAGAAGCCTTGTTTCAACCTGCCTGGCCCAGTTTGTCGACAACTTTGTTTTCTCGGCCATGGTCTCCCATGTCTTCTTCGGCTGGACATGGACGCAGGTGCTGATCTGCTCCATCACCTCGATGATCATCGAGCTTGCCTTCGAGGCTGTTTTCTCACCCCTTGGCTACAGGGTTTCAAAATCATGGGAAAAGGACAATGTCGGGGAATCCTACATTGATTATCTCAGCGAAGCCCATGCCGGAGCGAACGCATGAAGCTGGAATTGCTGTCGGCGGCACAGCTGGGAAGGCTGATCAACAGAAAAGAAGTATCCCCGACTGAGGCGGTTGAATACTTCATTGAAAGAATCAAAACAAGAAACGCGTCCATCAACGCGTTCACCTATACAAAGTTTGAAGACGCCCTGCATGAGGCGAAACTGCTGGAAGAAAGGCTGGCAAGGGGAGAGGACTGCGGCCCGCTGGCCGGCGTTCCCATTGCCCTCAAGGATTTCCTGCCTTCCAGAAAAGGCTGGACCAATTCCCATGGCGGCGTGAAATCGCTGATTGCCGTTGATCCGGAAGATTCCGCTTTCTATGCGGCGGCGCATAAGGCGGGTGCTATAGCAGTAGGCAAGACCAATGCCCCGGCCTTCGCTTTCCGGGGAACAACCGACAATGTCATGTACGGCCCGACCTCAACGCCATTTAAGCCGGGATACAATTCCGGCGGCTCCTCCGGCGGCAGCGCCGCGGCGGTGGCGGATGGCATGATCCTGATCGGCGAGGGCTCTGACGGCGGCGGTTCCATCCGCATTCCGGCTTCCTGGTGCGGCTGCTTCGGTTTCAAGAATTCCGTCGGCACCGTTCCCCAGGTCAACCGGCCGGACGCCTGGGCGGCTTCCCATCCGTACTGCTTCAACGGCGCGATCACAAAGACCGTCGAGGATTCGGCAATCATGCTGAACTATATGGCCGGCTATGATCCCCGTGATCCCCACAGCGTCCCGCTGCCGGAGCGTGACTTTACGGAACTGATGAAGCGTGACATAAGAGGCATGCGGATCGGCTATACCGATGACTTCGGCATCTTTACTGTCGATGAAGAGGTAAGGCAGATTGTCAGAAACGCCGCGAAGCAGTTTGAAAAGGCAGGTGTCACGGTCGAGCCGGTCACATTCAGATTCCCGCATACACAGAACGAGTATGCCGAATTCTGGTGCAGATCGATCTGCTTCGACACTGCCAGCGACATGGAGCTCTGGAAACGGAAGGGCTTTGACCTTGTGAAGGACCATCGGGATGAAATTCCGGAAGAGTTCATCTGGTGGAATGAACAGGTTTCCAAAGGCTCCATCATGGATTTCCGCCTGATGAACGAATGGAGAACAGAAATCCTGGATGTACAGGAAGACGTCTTTAGAGACTATGACATTATCCTTTCCCCGGTCACGATCTGCCCGCCGGTGAAAAACAGGAACGATCACAACACAAAGGGACCGGACATGGTCAACGGGCAGAAGGTGGAGCCGCTGATCGGCTTCTGCGAAACCTTCTTCGAAAACTTCACCGGCAATCCGGCGGCTTCAATCCCGGCAGGACTGACAGAAGAGGGACTGCCCGTGGGACTGCAGATCATCGGCAGAAAGTTCAGGGATGAGGACGTCCTGGCGGCGGCCCATACCTATGAACAGATCAGCCCCTGGTCCTATGATATTCCGCACAACCGTAAGATTGACTGAGATCCATACAGGAGAAAAACGGTATGAAAGAGTTCTTCCTTGATATCGACGGCCTGAAGGTGCACGCAAAGCTGGACCTTCCTGAAACAAAAGAAAAATGTCCGCTGATGATTCTTTTCCACGGGCTGACCGGCCATATGGAGGAAGATCATATCATCGCCGCCATGAAGACAGCAGTTTCGGCAGGATATGCCGTTCTGCGCGCGGATCTTTACGGCCACGGAAAAAGCGAAGGCTCCTTCAGGGACCACACACTGTTCAAGTGGATGTCCCAGGGACTCGCTGTCATTGATTACGCAAAGAAACTGGATTTTGTCACGGACATCATCCTGTGCGGCCATTCCCAGGGCGGACTGCTGACAATCCTGCTGGCCGGAATGAAGGCAGAGGAGATCAAAGCCATCATCCCGATGTCACCGGCGATTGTCATTACAGACGGCGCCAGGAAGGGCAGGCTGCTGGGCATTGAATTTGATCCGGACAATATTCCGGACACACTGGAGTTCAAGGGCAATCCGCTGGACGGCAATTACTTCCACACTGCTCAGATGATTCATGAAGAGGACGCCATCCGCCGTTTTAATAAACCAGTCCTGCTGGTGCATGGCGCCGATGATCCGACCGTTCCTGTGCAGTATTCCGTGGATGCGGCAGAGAAATACGCGGACGCGCGCTTAACAGTCATTGAAGATGACGACCATATCTACCGCCGGCATCTCGACAAAGCCATGGAGGCGCTGGGCCGGTTTCTCGAAGAACTGAAATAACATGAACAGTGATCTCCTTTCCGCATATTGCGGGAAGGGGATTTTCTTTTTGCGCACAAAAAAAGCTCACACCTTCCGGTGTGAACTTTGAGAAATCAGATTGTTTCAACCTTGATCAGGTTGGCGCCGCCTGACTGGCCGGCAACACCGGCACCGGTGATGACAACCTTGTCACCGGCGGTGAGATTCATTGTGTCAATGGCAGTCTTTCTTGCCATGTAGAAGAGGACTTCGGAAGACGGGAAGATTTCACACATCTTCGGTGTGACGCCCCAGGACAGAGCGAGCGAACGCCATGTCTTCTCACTTGTTGTCAGACCGATGATATCAACCGGGCAGCGGAAACGGGAAACCATCTTGGCGATTCTGCCTGACATTGTGCAGGCGGCGATTGCCTTGGCGTTGACATCCATTGCCATTGTGCATGTCGCGTGGGAAATGGCGTCCATGTCATTGTGGATTTCAAATCCGGCACGGTAGAAGTTCTTCTTGTAGTCGATGGACTTTTCGGCAGCTTCGGCAATTTTCGCCATTGCCTTGACGGCGAGAACAGGATAAGCGCCTGCTGCGGTTTCACCGGAAAGCATGACTGCGCTGGTGCCGTCATAGACAGCGTTGGCAACGTCGGAGGTTTCAGCTCTTGTAG
Organism: Erysipelotrichaceae bacterium; assembly: GCA_030533035.1. Classification (GTDB taxonomy): domain Bacteria; phylum Bacillota_I; class Bacilli_A; order Erysipelotrichales; family Erysipelotrichaceae; genus Bulleidia. The sequence goes on along the minus strand of JAUNJW010000023.1, from coordinate 2,155 downwards.
GTCTGGGATTGTGGATCATGGATTCCAGCATTTCAGTGGCGGTGATGACGCGCTTGCCGATCATGCGGCAGCGGGAGATCAGATCCTTCTGGATCGCCGGCAGGAGTTCGAACGCGACTTCGACGCCCATGTCGCCTCTGGCGACCATGATGCCGTCGCACTCTGTGCAGATTTCATCGATGTTGTCATAGCCGGACTGGTTTTCGATCTTCGCGATCAGTTCGACTGTCTTGTCCTTGCCCAGTGATTTCAGCAGGTTGTGGACGTCCACGAGGTCCTGCTTGACGGAGACGAAGGAGCAGGCGATAAAGTCAATGTCATTGGCAACGCCGAAGGCAATGTCGGATTTGTCCTGTTCGGACAGATAGACCTGCTGCATATGCTTGCCCGGGAAGCTCATGGATTTGCGGTTGGAGAGTTCGCCGCCGGCCAGGACCTTTGTTTTGATCTGTACGCCGTCAGTGGAGACAACCTCAAATTCCAGAAGGGCATTGTTCAGAAGGATTCTGTCGCCCGGATCCAGTTCATTGGCAAGGTTTTTATAGCTGACGGAGACGATGGAGTCATCGCCTTCAATCTCTTCGGTTGTAAAGGTGAATGTGCTTCCTTCCTCAAGCATGATCTTTCCGTCCTTGAATGTTCCGATCCTGAATTCAGGACCCTTGGTGTCAAGCATGATGGCGATCGGCAGGCCGAGTTCTTCTCTTACCTTTTTGATTCTTCTGATTCTTTCCAGGTGTTCTTCGTGGGTTCCGTGGGAAAAGTTCAGTCTCGCGACATTCATGCCGGCAAGGCACAGCTCACGGAGTACTTCCTCAGATTCGCTGGCGGGACCGATTGTGCAGACAATTTTCGTTTTACGCACAGTATTATCCTCCTTATATGATTTTTTCTGCAGCGTTTACTGTTACTTTCATTCTAGCAAAATCACCGCACGGCGATGACATAAATCTGCGAAAAAACGGGAATATTTGAATCGTTTCACGGAATACGGCTTTTCTCTGTCCCCCGGCCGGTTCAGCATACGGGAATCTTTGCGCGGAATGCATTATACTTATGACTGTATATGAAGGGAGGCGGCTGCCGTATGACTTATCCGGTTCATGAAAAACCAGACAATCAGTATGACTTTGAGCGTCTGAACATGCTGTGGCAGCGCCACCTGAAATATCATGAAATGACAACGTTCACCACCCTGGAAGCACTGCTGGAGGAACATGAAAAATACAGGGAGGAGTTTGAAGAGGTCAGGGAAGAGTATATCGAAAACGATTATGATAAATTCCTGATCCAGTTCTCTCTTTCCGATCTGCCTTACCGCTATGAAACCATGAAGATTCTTGAATCTTCCGGACCGGTGGAAATGAATCCCTATGTCAGGGAATTCATGCGTCAGTTTGAAGAATTCGACACCGACCGTGACGCCTGTTTCATCTTTCCGGAAAGCTTTGCCTCGCAGTTCTTTGTCATCAGTGAAGTATGCAGAAGGGCAAGGGTGTTCCTGCCAATCCAGAATCTTTTCCCGGATGAGGAACAGCTGCGCTATCTGGCTGTCTTTGACAAAGAGAACATGGAGGACGTCCTGCTCATGTTCCACCTTGTCTACGGCGGCGGATCGGAAGATTTCTGCGGCGGCTACAGCCTGTATGATTATTCACTGCCCTGGTACCAGAACCATCTTCAGGAAAACGGCATTGTCCTTCGTTCGCCGTATCTGCCGGACAGAACCGCCGTCTACCAGGGAGCGCTGCCTTTTTTCTATAACCCTGTCAAAACAGTCATGGTCAGAAGGAATATCGCCGACATTCTTGAAAAAGGATATTTTAAAAGCGAACTGGAGTTTTTCGAGAATCTGATCCGCTATATCATGCCTGTTTTCCAGTGGTGGTATACCGACCTTTCAATGTATGAGGAAAAGGACGGGTATAAAACAGACTGGAAACTGGAGCGGACAAGAATCCGCACGGAACTGACGGAAAAGGGAATCATCAAACCCAGATGGAAACATGAACTCTCTTTATTTCAGACAGTCCGCAGGAAATATCCCGATACCCTGTACCAGTACCGGCCCGAATGGCTGGACCTGCAGAGCCTGGACATGTATATTCCTTCCCTGAAAACCGGCATTGAATACCAGGGCGTCCAGCATTACCGC
>JAUNJW010000197.1 GCA_030533035.1 Erysipelotrichaceae bacterium | reverse complement strand
TGGATCCCCTCTGGCTGTATATGACGAAGGGGGGATCCGGTAAAAGCTAAAAGCTTTAATTGACAATTTAAAATCTGACTCCTTCAGGACTGTTGTCATCTACGCGTCCAAAGCTTTCAACTGCAAGGCCGTCATTCAGCTGATTGCCGAGTACGGATGCTGCCTGGACGTTGTCTCCGGCGGTGAATTATACACAGCGTACAAAGCCGGTTTTGACTGCTCAAAGATTTTCTTCCACGGCAACAACAAGACGCCGGAGGAAATCAGGATGGCGCTGGATCTCGGCGTCGGGACGATCGTCCTCGACAACGAAATGGAAGCGGCTGAACTGATCAGACAGATCAAAGGAACGGATAAGAAAATCAATGCCTATTTACGTGTCAATCCCGGCATTGAAGCACATACCCACAAATACATCGTCACAGCTCATGTGGATTCCAAATTCGGCATTTCCATGCTGGATGAGGAGGAGATTGTCAATGTCATTCAGATGGTAAACAGCACGGACAATATCACTTTCGAAGGCATCCACGCCCATATCGGCTCGCAGATTTTTGACAAGCAGGCATATGCGGAGCTGGTCAGAAAGATGTTCGCCTTCGCGGCAAAGCTGAAGAATGACCATGGCATCGATGTGACAGGCGTCAACCTCGGCGGCGGATTCGCGGCATATTATACCGATGAGGATCATCCGGTTCCGGTGGATGAGGTATGCGCGGAAATCATCCGCACCTGCGAAGAAGAAAATGAGAAGATCAATCATCAGATCAGAAGGATCATGATTGAACCGGGCCGCTCCATCGTGGCGGAAGCGGGATACAACCTGTACACAGCCGGCTATATCAAGAAGACGCCGAACAGACTGTATGCCTTCGTCGACGGCGGCATGAGCGACAACATCCGCCCGGCCCTGTACCAGGCAAAATACGACGCCTTCATTGCCGGAAAAGAAGAGGAAGAAATCTTCGGTGAATACACGATCGCCGGCAAGTGCTGTGAATCAGGCGATATCCTGATTCAATCCATTGCGCTGCCGGAAGTGAAGACCGGTGACATCCTGGTTATGAAAACGACCGGCGCCTATGGCTATTCCATGGCAAGTCATTACAACAAGCTGGCTCTTCCCGCCGTTGTCTTTGTCAAAGACGGCGAGGCAAGAGTTGTTATTGAAAGGGAAACATACGATCATCTGATTTCCCTGGAAAAATAGGAGGAAAGAATCATGCTGAAAGGCTCAATCGTCGCACTGATCACACCGTTCCATGAGGACGGCAGCGTCAACTTTGAAAAACTCGGTGAATTGCTCGAATGGCATATCGCCAATTCCACAGACGGTATCCTGGTGCTCGGAACTACCGGCGAAAGCACAACCATGACCCACGAGGAAGATGACGCAGTTGTTGAATACACAATGAAAGTTGTCAATCACCGGGTTCCGGTCATTGCCGGCTCCGGCTCCAATGACACAAAGACCATGCTCTACAAGAGCAGAAAATACGCGGACATGGGCGTCGACGCGCTGCTGGCCATCACCCCGTATTACAACAAGGCCAATGAAGAAGGCATGATCCGCCACTTCACAACTGTCGCTGACCAGGTCAGCGCACCGCTGATTCTCTACAACGTACCGGGCAGAACCGGCTGTTCCCTGAGTGTCAGCGCAGTGGAAAGACTGTCAAAGCATCCCAATATCATCGGCATCAAGGAGGCTTCCGGCAATATTTCCTACGCTGTCAGCATCTCCCGTTTCCTGAGCGATGACTTTGTCATGTTCAGCGGCAACGATGACATGGTAATCCCGATCCTTTCACTCGGCGGCAGCGGCGTCATTTCCGTCTTTGCCAACACCAATCCGAAGGAATGCCATGACATGGTCGCAAAGTGGTTTGACGGCGACCAGGCAGGTGCCCTGGAAATCCAGCAGAAGTACCTGGATTACATCCACGCCCTGTTCTGCGAAGTCAACCCGATCCCGGTCAAGGAAGCCCTCAACCAGATGGGCAAGGGTGTCGGCGGCTACCGTCTGCCGTTATATGAAATGGCAGAGAAGAATAAGCAGCATCTGATTGACGAAATGAAGAAGGCCGGCGTCTTATGAAAATCATCGTCGGCGGAAAAGGGAGAATGGGCCAGCTGATCGCGAAGACAGCCGAAGAGCACGGCCATACTGTCGTCGGCCTGTTTGACGCATTCTCACTGGATGAACTGAAAGCTGCTGAAAAAGCGGACATGATCATTGATTTCTCACACCGGGACAACCTTGGCTGGATCTGTGATTATGTGAATGAAAACAACGCGGCCCTGGTTTACGGCACAACCGGCCTGAGCCCGGAACAGAAAGAAAAGCTCTTTGCCCTGGCAGAAAGCCATCCGGTTTTCTACAGCGCGAATTTTTCCTATGGCGTGGCGGTTCTTCAGGAACTGTTAAGAAAAGCGGTGCCGATGTTAAAGGATACATTTGACATGGAACTGACGGAAACCCACCACAACCAGAAAGCGGACGCCCCCAGCGGCACAGCCAAGGCAATCCTTGAAATCCTCAACCCGGACGGGGAATTCGAAGAGGTTTACGGACGCAGCGGCATGTGCGGCGCAAGAAAAAAAGAAATCGGCGTCCATGCCTTAAGAGGCGGCACCGAAGCCGGTGAACATACGGTTCACTTCTTCGGCAACAACGAAAGCATTACGATTACCCATCACGCTGACAACCGCCAGATCTTTGTCAACGGCGCCATCCGCGCCGCTGAATACCTGGCTGAAAAAGAAGCGGGATTATACAACATGCAGGATCTTCTGAAAAGCGAATAGAAAGAGCAGGAAAAAATCATGAAGACAAGAATCGGTATCCTCGGCTACGGAAACCTCGGCCGCGGCATTGAATGTGCCGTCAGAGAAACTTCGGACATGGAGCTCTGCGCGGTGTTTACACGCCGTGATCCTTCTTCCATCACTTTGAAAACTGAGAATGTTCCGGTCGTATCCGTCAATGACATTCAGGACTGGACCGACAAAATCGACGTTCTGGTTCTGTGCGGCGGCAGCGCCACTGACCTGCCGGTGCAGACACCTGAATACGCGAAGTATTTCAATGTCATCGACAGCTTTGATACCCATGCCAATATTCCGCAGCACTTTGCGGCAGTTGACGAAGCGGCGAAGGCAAACAATCATGCAGCGATGATCTCTGTCGGCTGGGATCCCGGCATGTTCTCCCTGATCCGGGCATATTCTTCCGCCATCCTGCCCAACGGCAAGGATTACACATTCTGGGGCAAGGGTGTTTCCCAGGGTCATTCCGACGCGGTCCGCAGAATTGAAGGCGTTGCCAATGCCAAACAGTATACGATCCCGGTAGACGCCGCCCTGGAAGCAGTCAGAAATGGTGAGAACCCTGAGCTTTCAACCAGACAGAAGCACACCCGTGAATGCTTCGTTGTCCTCAAGGAAGGCGCCGACGCGGCAAAGGTCGAAAAAGAGATCGTCGAAATGCCGAACTATTTCGCTGATTATGACACGACCGTTCATTTCATTTCCGCAGAGGAATTTGCCAGGGATCATTCCGGCCTGGCCCATGGCGGATTTGTCTTCCGTTCCGGTTCCACCGGCATTGACCATGAACACAAGCATGTCATCGAATTCTCACTGAAGCTGGATTCCAATCCGGAATTCACCTCCAGTGTCATCATTGCCTATGCCCGCGCCATCAGACGTCTGGCAGAGAAGGGTGATTTCGGCTGTAAGACAGTCTTTGACATCCCGCCGGTTCTGCTCAGCGAAATGAGCCCGGAAGAGATGCGCAGCCACCTGCTGTAACAGCAGATCATAATCACTGATCCGGGGAGATATCCGCATATGGGTATCTCCTTTTTTTGCGAATTGGACCTATAATAGTGCTGTTAAAAAACGGGAGGTGCGTCATGAGCCAGAAAAAAACAATTTCCAAACAGGAACTGTTTGCCAGTGTTCCGGTGCCGCAGGCACTCTTTACAATGGCGGTGCCGACGATTATCTCCCAGGTGATCAATCTCATCTACAACATGGTCGACGCCTTCTTTATCGGCCGCACAGGCAATTCCTATATGATGGCTGCCACATCGGTCACCCTGACCATGGTCATGATGAACGTGGCGCTTTCGAACCTTTTCGGAATCGGCGGCGGCTCCCTTGTCGCCAGACTCATGGGCCAGAAAAAAGATCAGGAAGGGCGGTATGTCAGTGCCTTCAGCTTCTATGGCGCCGTCTGTATCGCTCTGCTGTATTCACTGCTGATCGGCCTGTTCCTTGATCCCATCCTGAAAGTGCTCGGCGCTTCCAGCGCGACCATCGGCTATGCCCACAGCTACGCCCTGATCGTCATTGTCATCGGCGCGCTTCCTTCGATCCTTTCGATGGCAGTGGCCCATCTGCTGAGAAATACGGGCTTCTCCTCACAGGCCAGCTTCGGCC